>DSBG01000042.1 GCA_011046135.1 Deltaproteobacteria bacterium | reverse complement strand
TATTTTCGCGCTTAATAGCTTCAGTTGATATCACGACCTTTGTCCTTTATATCACATGCTCTCGCGTTGAGGCTAAATGTTTTCATCCTTCGTTGTGACCGCATTGCGGTCATGGTGGTTATTGAATACCATACATTTTTCTCTCATGATCTCACCGGTTTTTTCCGTTAGAATACCATGGGCACTCCTGGTGGAAACATGGCGTATTTTCCTGTAGAGTACGTTGGAAGACACAAAAACAGCTATCATGACTGAATTGATTGCACACAAAAAAACACGGATTCTCATCGTCGACGATGAACAGGAAACCCTTGATCTCATCACCGAATACCTTCAGGGAAAAGGTCTGGAGATTGAATCCGCCACCACCGGAGAAGAAGGCATTCGTCAGGTGGAGCTCAACGGGCATGACATCGCAATCATCGATCTTCACCTTCCAGGGATGACGGGATCCGAACTGCTGAAGGTCATTAAGAACATCCGTCCTCATCTTCAGGTTATCATGATTACCGGGTATGGAACGATTCGAGATGCGGTGGAGTGCATGAAGCTCGGGGCATCTGATTTCATTACCAAACCCATCCTTCTCGATCATCTCCACCTGACCATCAAACGCATCCTGGAAGAGCAGCGCCTGAAAGAGGAGGCCGATCTTGCGGGCTACTACAGGAACCTTTCCAGGACTGACGAACTCACCGGGCTTTACAACTTCAGGCACCTCATTTCCGTGCTGAAAACCGAGGTCAAACGGCATCTCAGGTACGGCAGGACGCTTACTCTTGCCATGATCGACATCGACGACTTTAAAAAATACAATGACGCCAAAGGCCACGAGGAAGGCAATGAGGTAATCATGCGTCTGGCCCACGTCTTCAGACACAACACGAGAAACTGCGACATCCTTGCCCGGTACGGTGGGGAGGAATTCGTGATTCTCTTCCCCGAGACATCGATTGATGAATCGATGATCGTCTCTCAGAGAATCTGCTCCACGGTGGAATCATCTCTCGGTGTGAGCGTTACCATCGGTCTTGCGAGTCTCCCCCGTGATACCACGGATCATAACGACCTGCTGCGCCTGGCTGATCTCGCTATGTACTGGGGGAAGATGCACGGGAAAAACCAGATTGCGGTCTACGGCGAATCTATGGCCACATGTAGGTAGAGATCTCCGGACTTTTTCAGAAGATTCCTCCTCCCCATACCCTGTACCTTGAGCACCGTACCGGAACGGATAGCCCGAGGAATCCTGACCCGTATTCTTTTCGCGCTGAGCCCAGGCTTGTATTCAATGGTTATCTGCCCCCCCCGGGTGGCAGTTTCACGAGTGATGGAAACCGTCTCATGGATATCCATGACGTTGTGGAACACCCTGTCCGCACGCTCGAGTGCCATCCTGACGAGACCGCGCCTGATAATGTCACGAGGGCGACCTCCATAGACAAGGGCTTCATACACGAAGACTCGACTGATGTTGAGAATCTTCTCTATCCACTCCTTCTTGAGGGGAAGGTCATCGAAAACATCCCGGAACTCCTGGTTTGCAAAAACATCTTCAAACACTCTTTCCTGCTCGAAAATCCTCACATGGTTGCGATCGTAGCGCTTTTTCTTTTCAGGATCGATGAGCACACCGTACGCCTCGGTAAGATCCTTGAACTTCTCTTCACATTCCCCTGATCCGGGATTTAGATCGGGATGGAACTTGAGCGCCAGCCTCCTGTAGGTTCTCTTGATTTCACTCGGCGGGGCATCACGTGCAATTCCCAAGATACGGTAGTAGTCCTTACCCATGGAGTTCCTATAGAATAAAGCCCCGGCGAATGACAAGCACCCTGTTTCTTTACAGATTCTGGATAAACGTTTCCTGCGGGAGTTCAACGGCAGTGAGCACACCGCCATAGACGGCCCCGGTGTCGATCCCTATCTTGTCTGGTTTGACCATGGGGCGCCAGAAGGGAGTGTGCCCGAAGATCACCTTCTTGGCGAGGCCCGTGGGGGAAAAGATAAACTCATCACGGACCCACAGGAGATCGTGTCTATCCTGGGACGCTATCGGAATGGATGATTTCACTCCCGCATGCACGTAGATATAGTGATCGTCTTCATAATACCAGGCGAGGCCGGCAAAGAAATCCCTGTGGGATTCAGGGAGCGCGCGGGCCACCTGATCGTTGGTGATGCCGTCCAGGCTGCCCAGGTAGGACTCGACGGTTCTCCTCCCCCCATTGGCAAAGAAGATTCCCTCGTTGGTGCCGTATTCGAGATATTCAAAAAACATGTCCTCGTGATTACCCCTGAGGAACACGCAGTCGACCTCTTTCGAGAGATCGACGAGATATTCGACCACCTCTTTGGAGTGATCTCCCCGGTCAAGGTAATCTCCGAGAAAGATGAAGGTGTCTTCTCTCCGGGGATCGATCTTCGAGATGAGTTCGTCAAGCTTGTTCAGGCAGCCGTGAATGTCTCCGATGGCAAATCTTCTGTCCATGAGTCTCGTCGAGATACCACAGAGTCTGCTCCAGGGTAAAGATCTATCATTGAAAATCCCTTTCTGAGCCTTATGGTTTCGATTCTGAGTTCAGGGATCTTTTCCTTGGGGACCTTCGAATTAGGGTTCAGCTTCAGTGCAAGGGTGTAGGCTTCGAGGGCCGCATTGAGGTCACTCAGTCTGTCGCGGCCTTCCCGTTGTGCTGCACGTGCCTCATAGGCATAGGCCATGGTGATGGCCACATCATGATCCTTGTTCTTTTTAAGGTAGAGTGTGCACGCGTCGATGATCCGGTCGTGATCCTTCATGCCCACCGCGGCACTGACAAGGCCCTTGTGATACTCGGTCTTGCCTGAAGTCTTGATCAGAGCTTGATAGTAGTCATAGGCACTCTTGAACTGGTTCAACTTCAGCGAGATCCCTGCAGCACGGATGAGGGAGTCCTGGTCAGACTTCTTTACCTGGAGAACCTGCTGAAAGGCACTCAGAGCGGATTTCAGATTTCCTGCCTTTTCGTAGGCAATTCCAAGGTTAAACAGGACAACGGGATCCTTTGGAGAAAGCTCCGCAGCCTTCCTGTAATAGGAGATCTGGCTCTTCGTATCACCCAGAACCCCCATGACCATGCCCAGATGGGCATAGGCATTCTTGTCATCGGGGTAGTACTCGACGTAGTGCTGCAGTAAGGATGCAGCCTCTTTATACTTCTTCTTATTCAGGGCATCGTCAATCACCGGGATGAGGATTTCCTTGTCACGGGCCGACCCTGCAGCTGAACGAAAAATCTCCAGAGCCTCTCCTTTTCTGCCTGCCTGTTCGTAGGTCTTGGCCAGGTCAATGATAATGGAGTCATTCCCCTTGTCGAGTTCGAGTGCCTTCCTCAGGTAGTCGACCCGATTATTGAAATCCCCTTGTTGGCCCGCTATATAGGCCATCCTCCGGTAGGTGACTGCCGTGGGATTTCCTTTCTCGACAATCTGCTTGCTCATCTCAAGGGCTTCCTGCATCATGCCGAGCCGGATGTAGTACCGCGAAAGATTCGCATAGGCGGTGATATTGTCGGGTTCTCTGGTCACAACGGCCCGATAGAGAGAAACGAGAGCCTGGTAATCTTCCTTGTCAGACAGCAAGGTTTCCAGCATCTCCAGGAACCGGGTGTTTTCGGGAAAATTCGCGTGGGCGGTTCTGAGCATGGCAATCTTGTCATCGGCGGACCGAGCTTCTTCTATCCTGAGGAGAAAGTCTTCCTCGGTCAGTTCGATTTCAAGGGGCACCCGGGCAATGTTGTGATTGATATAGTACACATCGATGGGTACGGATCGAATACCAGCACTGATGATCTGTTTCCTGATCTCATCGGTATCGATGGGCTCGTGGAGATCATTGGCCTTACCGAACCCCACGACATCAACGGTGAGGTAGGAATCGAAAAAGGTGTTGGCATTCACCTTGGTGATAATGAGGGTCTCTCTTCCCTGTATATGCAGAGATTCCCCGGGCTGTATTATCTTGGGAGATCCGTTCACATAGACCTCAAGGGAGATGAAACGCGGTGGTTTTCTGAAAATGAAGGAGATGGTCGCTTCCCTGAGAAGTCCGATGCTTCCCCCGAGGGGAACGCTCATAAACAGGGAAAAGGCAACTGCAACGACTAAGATAATAATGATGGCAGTATTTCCTCGATTTCCCATAAAACCTCTCGATAAGCTGGTAGTTCAGGCTTATTATCAAGATATCTTCCCATTGTCCATTCCCATTTTCATGGCATACCAAATGCCGCCTACTGCATCGCTGCACGGTTCGTCCTGAATCATCCCGGATACACGGCATGAGGGAGAACTCCCCTGAGGCGGCCTTCTGCCCACGGTGCCCAGATGGACATAGAGAAAGGGGACACTTTTAACGAGGTTACCAAGGGGACATTTCTCACGAGTTTTGACAATAGTGGCGAGCACCTCTTGACCCCGGTCGATACATTCTTATTATTCCCATCAGAACTCCCCGGGGATCACCTGGATAGTTCTTTGATATGGTGTTGTGGAGTTGTGAGTATGTGTAAAGGGGTCAGCCTTGTCGAGCTGCTGCTCGCCGTAGCAGCAGCGTCGATGCTCATTCTTGCGTTGTACAGCCTCAACAGCATCACCGAGAGATCCCACCATGAGCTCATGGACAGCTGGTACTGTACGCAATCCCTGCGCACCGCCTTCGTGGAGCTGAATCGAGACCTGATCCAGTGCGGGTACCTGCTGCCCGAGGATCTCAAGATCGCGGTTTCTGCAAACAATCTTTTCATTGCGGGCACTCCCCGAACATCTCAACACTCAGGTCTGTGCCTTTCACCCTCGGGAACACCACCGTATTTCTCCATCATACGGGGGCGTGAATCACTGACCATCCTCCTGGATACCGTGGATATCGATCACGATGACACTTCAGACTACTGGGCTGACCTCGGCATCATAACCGAGAGCGGTCCGTTCGTGATCGCCCATAATTATTCACGGGGAAACTCTGCCGTGAAAATCACCTCGGAGGCCCCTCTCGAGATCGATGACAGGGTGGTCCCTGCCATTCACTACGCTCTGAGACCCGGAGGTCTGTATCGAAACGGACAGCTCATCGCCGAGGCCATCGTGGGGATTGAGTCACACCTGGGGGGAGACGAATTGATTATCGATCTGGAGGCCGAACACAATGGAACGAACAAAAAAATCCGCCTTACCCACATCTTCAGATAGTCCAGGCTGGGTACTCATTTACGCGCTGATCTTTATCGCCATTATCCAGGCCACTGTCATGGCATCCACCTCCATCCTCCTTCACCAGGCCAAGATAACCACTGCTTTCCAGTCGATCCTTCAGAGCACTCACGAATCACCTGCTCACAATGCACCGCCCGCGGTCACGCAGATGATCATGGCTGCCCCCGAAGGGTGGGATCACGCAACCTTCTCTACCGAGGTGCTGATCAAGACCTGGGGGAAAAGGCAGACCGCATCATGGAGGGTAGCTCTCAGAGAACAGCCTGCACTCATGACAAAAGAAACGATGCTCTCAAGTGCGCGAACGTATGTCATCATCCTGATCGACGACAGCACCACCATGAATACCGCGAGCTGGATGGATTACGACCCTGAAGGAATCTACCTGCAGCGGCCTTCAGGAGAGATCGTCCGGGTGGCGACCGCTGAGGATATTTCCTCGACTCAAACGAGTCCCAGTGGGACCTATTTCAATGGAAGCTATGGAAACACCTTTTTCAGGGCCCCTCCCGCGGACGGACTCACCGGAGCCATGCCCCGATGGACCTGGGTCCAGACACACGTGCGAAACTTCATCGATGAAGTGGATGCAAGCAGCGTGGCCATAGCCACCGTCTCAGGCGGTCTCACGGGAGATTTTTCTTCCCGAAGAAAAGACATCCTGACCTCCCTTGACCACGTTCATCCTACCGAGAACGATTCCCGCCTTGCTGAGACCCTGTATACACTCACGGGAGCCTTCCCCGATGAGGGCGCCCCAGAAAAGCACATCATCGTCATCACCGATGGTGTAGCGATCAATGACGGAGATCTCCCCGCCTGGCTGCAGGACTTCGACCTCGATGGAGATCCATGGGACCGTCACGTCTCCGGGGCTGGCTCCCGGTGTCTGGACGACGTGGCTGCCTATGCCTCGAGCATCGGCATCCATGTCCACACCATGGGGCCGGATACCACCTTCCTGAGAAACACGGCTCATCAGGGCGGTGGTCTATTCATGCCCACACGTGAAGACATCGTTCCCGTGGTTACCTTTGCCTCGCAGGTGCGAACTCCCTCGACGCTGGGGAGCCTGTCGCTCCTGAACCGGCATGCGAGGTTCGACCCCCCCTGGCTTGCGCCCGGAACCTTCCCCAGCTACCGGATCGATGAAATCACCCCGCAGAATTTGTGTTCAGATTCCTCTCTCTACGTTCGAGGCCCTCTGTCTGCACTGGGATTCAACGGTTCATCCGTGATCTGTTCATCACTGCAGGACTGCCTGTTCAGCCTTCATATCCCGACACGGAGCCTTTCCTGGATGATCAGGGGTGTCGGGGGAAACATCTGTCTGCGAGGAGGAAAGATCATCACAGGGCCAAATGCCCGTGGCATGATATCCTGCCTTTCCGAAGGCCCGGAACTCTCCTGGATGAAACAGGGAGACCTCATGGATGCCTCGGAGTCGAGTGTCTACCTTGCTGACGGCCAGATACTTCAATCCATCGAGCTGAATCTGGGTACGGTCCTGTGCGAGTTTCAGGCAACTCACACGATCACTGCCCTGAAATACGATCCTCGCTGGGGAAAGGTGCTGGCAGGAACTCATTCCGGCCTCGTCTATCTCTTCGATCAGGATCTTTCCCTTGCGAATATCCTGGTTACATCGATGGGGGAGCCAGTTATTGATCTGCGCGTCTTCACCTGGCACAAGAAACCCCTGGTCGTGGCTGTTTCAGCGTCATCCCTGTGCTGCCTGTCAACGGAGGGAATCCTCTGGGCTGCCGCGCTCGAACCCGGAATTCCCCTGATCACCCTGGTCATGGATTCAGAGGTCCGCATATCCCAGTGGGATGCCCACCAACCGTTGAGCGGCCTCGATTCGGGCAGAACCCGGATCATCACCCTCGATGCTTTGACCGGCGAGATGCTCTCGTCACGAGATCTCTCCTCGGGCAGATCCTTCGGTCCCCTCATCGACCTTAACGCCTCGCTTCTGGAATACCTCTCCTGGGACGGGCATGTTCACCAGGAGGATATCTCATCCCTGAAGGGAATGAAGTGGGAACCACTCGGCACCAGACTCGTCGGGATCAACGAGTGAACTCAACACCACCACATCTGGTTCTGATCTGAGCTCCTCCAAGGTTCACCTTGAGAGGATCGACGTTTCCTTCTGCCTCGGTCTCCCCCAAAACCAGGCCCGGGGAGTAATCGTGTGCTGTTCTCCCGGTGCTGCCGTGAATCATTAAAGTCAAGCATATGAAATTCCGAATACACCTGCACGAGAGCATATTCTCGCAAGGAGGCGTATGATGGAACGGCTGAGAAAGGCACACAAACACGGTTTTACCCTGGTGGAACTCGCGCTGGTACTTGTTATCATCGGGTTGCTCATCACCGGTGTCCTCAAGGGTGAGGCGCTCATCCAGAACGCCAAGGTCAAGAAACTCGTGAACCAGAAGGAGTCGATCACCGCGGCATACTACACGTTCTACGACAAGTATGGCATGTATCCCGGGGACGAAAACATTGCGAACGCACCCAGGAATGACACGCACAACGGGAACGGGGACGGCCAGATCACCGGAAACGAGCGCTGGTATCTCTTCGAGGATCTGGTCCTTGCCGAGATCATCAACGGGAGTTACGCAGGGGTTGCCAACGACGTCCCCACTCATCCTTTCGGGAGCTGGCTCAGAATCGAGTGGTATGCCTCGCTGCAGTCAAACTGTATCTGGCTCAATGCCATTCCCTATGACATCGCCGAGCTCCTGGACAGGAAATACGATGACGGAGTGTACAATACCGGATCCATCCGGGCCAACTCCGCGTATACCAACACGAACGCCAAGGTGGTCTACTGGAGAATGTAGCGGGCTTTTCTGCGTCTCTTCCAAAAAGACCCCTGGGACGCAGGGAGGTTCTCCTTGCCTGCTCCCGGGATGTTCCAGGAGCCGGGTGATCGTCATTTCAGGAAGGACTGTCTCACGATGCAATCCCCCAAGTGGGGCACACATCGAAGAGATCGAAAAATGAGCTTATCAGGAACCGGGAGCCGATCGAATTCCTGGGACCAGGTGAAAAACCATGGAGAGAAAGAGGATAGGAGATCTACTCAGGGATGAAGGGATCATCTCTGACCAGGGAATAGACCTGGCCCTCATCGAACAGAAGGCCACCCGCGAGAGAGTCGGCGACATCCTGCTCCGCCTCGGTCTCGTGACCCAGACAGAACTTGCCCAGGCCATCGCGAAACAGTGCGAGATCGATTTTCTGGAACTGAGAAATCTCTTCCCCCCGAAGGAAGCGCTCACCTCCCTTCCTGTCCAGTTTGCCAGGGACAATTCATTGCTGCCCGTAGGCGTTGAGGATACGACCCTGGTCGTTGCAACCAGTGAACCCGATAATTCGAAACTCCTGGATCTCACCTCCAGGATCACGAAAAAACGTATCCGGTTCGTTGCATCATCTCTCTCGCAGATACGAAACCACATCGAGAAGGATTACTACCTCCTTGAGCACCCGATAGAGGATGAAATCTACGAGCAGCTGGAACGTTCCAGACACGCCCCCCATGATGTCGAAACCGAAAAGCTCTTTTCCCTTCTCATGATGTCTGCCATCAATGCACGCGCCACCGATATCCATATCACGCCCACCAACAAAACGACGCAGGTTCACTACCGGATCGACGGAATTCTTTACCCGTTCTACACCTTCCCCATCGAGATACACCAGCGGATAGTCTCCACCATCAAGATCAAGGCAGAAATGGATATCTCTGAACAGAGAAAACCTCAAGATGGTCGCCTCACCTATGATTTTCTCAACGAGAACTACGATGTCCGTCTTTCAACCCTGAGGGTAACCTACGGGGAGAATCTGGTCATGAGGATTCTTTCCAGCTCCGAGGAACTCTACAATGTAAAGAGTCTCGGACTCGATCAGGAAGATATCAGCACACTCAAGGAAATCCTCCTGAAACCCTTCGGAATGATCATCGTGTCGGGGCCCACCGGCTCAGGCAAGACCACGACCCTGTATGCAGCCCTGAGGGAGATCAATTCCATCGAAAAGAACATCGTAACCGTTGAAGACCCCATCGAGTACCGGTTCCCCCTCATCAGACAGACACAGGTCAACGAAAAGGCCGGCTATACCTTCTCGAGCGCAGTACGAGCCTTTCTCAGGCAGGATCCTGATGTGATCCTCATCGGAGAGGTCAGGGACAACGATACGGCGACCATGGGGCTTCGTGCTTCACAGACCGGGCATCTCGTGCTCTCGACGCTCCATGCCAACGATGCGGTCAGCGCCATCCCCAGGCTCAAGGATCTCGGCATGAAGGATTTCATGATCTCCTCGTCCTTGCTGTGCGTCATTGCCCAGAGGCTGGTGCGGGCATTGTGCCCATTCTGTAAAGAGCCCTATGACTCGGGAGACGAGGAGCTCAGGGTCTTTGGAATACAACCAGGAACAGCGGTGTATGCCCCGGCAGGGTGTCCGAAATGTCTGAGAACCGGGTACCTGGGAAGAAGTATGGTTGCAGAAATTCTCGTGGTCTCAAAGGAGGTGGAACGCCTCATTTCTGGAGGAGCCCATCCCTTCGAGATCAAGGATAAGGCCATCGAAGAGGGGATGTACACCCTTGTGGGCGATGGAGCCAGGAAGATCCTCTCCGGAAAAACCAGCTTTATCGAGGCGCGAAGGGTTCTCAGATGATGTATTCGTACTGTGCCCAGACACAGGATGGGACCGTGATCAGTGCGAAAGGAAACTTTTCCGGCATCCATGAGCTGCTCGATACCCTCTCCACACAGGATCTCACCCTTCTCAGCTATCGCAGAAACAGGTTCACCCTGATTCATGACCTTAGAGAGCGGCTGCACCCCAGGGTGGATCGTCTTGAAATCGCCGAGTTCTGTGAATCTCTCGCCTCAATGCTTGGCAGCGGTCTCCCCCTGCTCGATTCCATGGAGAGCATCAAGGAGACCACCAAGGGGAGACGGCTCAAAAGGGCTATCGATGAAGTCATCAGGCAGATCTCGAAGGGAGAATCACTCTCCGGGGCCTTCGCTCACCAGCCCCACATTTTTCCCGACATCCTCGTGTTCTTCTGCAGCATCGGAGAGGAAACGGGAACAATCTCGAACGCCTTTCAAAACACGGCTGAACACCTCCAGAGGGTCGATGCAATCGTGTCCCAGGTGAAGAGGGCCCTGATCTACCCCGCCTTCGTCATCAGCGCCATGCTGTGCGTGATGCTGTTCTGGCTGTTCTTCGTGCTGCCCCGCCTCGTGGAAACGTTCCATGACATCGATGTGCAGCTCCCCGACATCACCGTCAACCTCGTTCATTTCGTCGATCTCTCCAGGGAGTACTGGTATCTCTACCCCAGTGCACTGGCTGCCTGCACGATCCTCCTGGTGATCCTGCAACGATTCGAGCCCACCCGCTTCTATCTCGCCCATCTTACCTTCAGGATTCCGATAGTTGGAGATCTTCTGAAGTATTCATCCCTGACCATATTCTTCTCCAACATGGCCCTGATGCTCCACGCAGGAGTGACCCTCACCAAGGCCCTCGATGTCCTGGGCCAGGTCCTGAAGAACCCGGTGATAACGTCCATCATCTCCTGCATGCAGGAGGCGACGAACAAGGGAGACTCGCTCCTGGAGGCCTTCAGGCAGACCGCGTTTTTCGATGCCATCACAATCAAGATGATCAGCGTGGGGGAAAAAACCGGGACGCTGGATCAGCGGCTGAACTACCTGGCCGGGTACTACCAGGAGCGGACCACGAGGTTTGTCGATATCATGGGGAAAATGATCGAGCCCGTGGTCATGCTCATTGCCGGTGGATTGTTCATCTTCATCATCATATCCCTCATCGGTCCTGTCTACGACCTCATTTCGCAGCTCGGAGGAGGATGAGATGGATCAGGTAGCTGCAAGGATCCTTCCATGGCGTTCATCTGGCACGTCATCGACCAGAGCCGGCTTCACCCTGATCGAACTCGCCTTTGTCCTGGTGATCATCGGGCTGCTCCTCGGTATGGGCTCAGAGATCCTGCCCATGCTGATCAAGCAGAACAAGGTCAGAGAGAACAGGGTCCTGGTCAGGGAGGTGAAAACATCGATCCTGGGATACGCCCTGGCAACGGGAAGGCTGCCCTTTGCCGCTTCGAGCGAGAACGGAACAGAAACGTCCGGGCGTCTGCAGGGATACCTCCCCTATGCAACCATCGGGGTACGGGGAAAGGATGTCTCCCTGCGAACCCTTTTCTACGCGGTCGAACCTGCCCTCACCGGAACCACCAACAGGGAGGAGTTCCAGATTCGCCTTCGTGAGCTGATCACGGGGGTGCGTACCCCGGACCTCTTCTGTGACAACGGAACCTTCCAGGCTGCCTTTGTTGTCCTGTCTTCGGGAGAAAATCTCCAGGTGGATCCACCCAACGACGACAACGGGAACGGGCGGGTTGACATTCACGACGACAATCAGTTCTCAGCGCCTAGCGGGACCTACACATCGGATAATGACGATATCCTCGATGCTGTGAGTATCACCTATCTGCATGGAATCCTTAAAGAATAAACCCATCAAGAAATCCTTGAGAAAATCCGAACACATGATGGAAACTGAAGCGTACCTGTATGCTGCAACGTTACACAAAAGACAGGTGCACACCGGCAGGAGAGAGCGGAAAAGATGATTCTCGGTTTGAAAAAAGGATATTCCGTGGTTCTCGGAGATGACGAGCACTCCCTGTGCTCGTTTCGCGTGGTCGGTGAAAAAGTATTTCTCAAAGGGCTTAAAACCCTCGATTCTTCAAGCCTCAAAAGGCTCTCCCGCCGGGGGCGCTGCCTGAAGGTGTGTTTCTCTCCCCGTTCTGTCTACGCAGATATCGGGGAGTTCACCAGTGTGAGCGAGGAGGCCACCGCAGCCCACATCAGGGCCAGTGTCGACAAGATAGGGCTGTTCAAGGAAGAATACCAGATCGCCTCCTGCAAAATGAACGACCTGGATGGTTCACGCGCCCGGTTCTCATACATCGTCACACCAATGAGCGAAATCGAAAAAATCGGCATCCTCGATGAAAGAGAGGCGGTGCTCGATTCGTGCTGCCCCATTGAAGCCGCACTCGCTTCTGCGGTGGCAAAGACCGACAGGAACATGGTTGTCACCGTGTATGAGGATGCGCGGTTCGTGCGGATCATCGCATCAAAAAGAGGCATGATTCACTACCTGATCACGATCTCCTCGGCCGAATCGTATGACCTCGTCTCGGAAACCGTCTCGGGGATCCAGGAGATGTTCTCCCTGCTCAAGAACTCCTATCACGAACACGTCAGCAGGGTTTTCAAGGTGGGTTCCGGTGAAATCACCACCCAAGATCTCAACGAAAGGGGTATCCAGGCGGAACCCCTTCCAGAGGACGCCCTCGGTGATGAAACGACCATGGGCATCGTCCTGTTCGGAACCGCCATCACCACGCAGTATGACTTCACTCCCCAGAGCTATTGCCAGACAAAGAGGATTCTCAGGTACTCCAGAATTTCCCTTGCACTCTCTCTCGTCCTTCTTGCTGTGTCGGCCGCTCTCTTTTCCCTGGGAATGACCAATGCCGATGAGGCCGAAGCCTACCAGAAGGATATGCAGGAAGCTTATGAGAAGAGCATCCATGAACTCAGGGCACTCGAACAGGATTACCTCGCCTTGAGTTCAAAGGTGGATCTTTCCCAGATGAACACCATCATCGAGACCTACCAGGCGTTTCAGGCCGAACCAAAACTCCACCTTACTCTCAGCGCCATCTCCGAGAACGTACCGGGCAGTATGTTCATTCAAAAGATCGAGGTGAGCCGCCCGGTCGAACCCGATGCCGGAGGGGCACGGGTCGTTCCGCCACCGATGCCCCAGCACAGGGCCCTCAAGATCAGTTCATTTTCCGTGGAGATCGATGGTATCGTCGACTCACCATACCCCCTCTCCAAGAGTCTCTTTACAAGGTACCTCACCGATATTCAGAAACGGTTCGTCGTAAAAAGGGCCACGTTCAGTCACACGGAGAAGAACGCGGTATTTAGCATAACCTGCGAGACAACCCATGAGATACTATAGGACATCCATTCTCATCGGTATCATAAGCGCCCTCATTCTGGGGTCCTCATTTTCCTACTACCGGTTCACGGAGATCGAGACGAATTACAACCGCTCAAAGCTCCAGACGATCCTTGCCATGGCAGAGGACCGCAAGGTGTATGCAGAAAAGATAGACGCCATAAAAGAATACAGCAGCAGACTGTTCGCCATATCCCATGACCACGAAACAAACGTGGACTATGAGATTGTCCTGAGTGACCACGACATCTCCAGGCTGTACTCACAGATCAGGTCGACCTATGCCCAGGGGCTCTTCTTCCTGGAACAAGCCACCATCGAGAGTACCCCTTCGGGAATATCCCTGAGTGTCAAGGGGTTTAAACTCGGAGACCAGGCGCCATGATAAAACACCGGAACATCGTCTATCTGTTTGTTTCTCCTGTTATCGCAGTTCTCCTGTGCATAAGTTCCACCCTGGTTCTCACCGACGAGGGAGCCTATTCGATGAAACAGCCCGATTTTCTCTCCTATGTCGATCAGTTGAGCCTCTTCACTGTTGGAAAAGAAATCGAACCTGAGTTCCTCCACATCAGGGACGTGTTCGTGAAGACGACCCCCTCGGCCCGGAACATCACGGTGAGCCTGATCGTGGAATCCCCTGCAGGCAGCTTCTGCATCATTAACGGACAGAGACTCAGTCTCGGAGAATCAGGAGACGGCTTCATTCTCACTTCTTTTGATCGAGATTCAGTGAGCCTGTCCTTTCCCGATGGTACCAAGGAGACTTTCTATGTCACAGCATATTGAACTATCCCTGATAGCCTGCTTCTGCACACTGCTCTTGTTCGGGTGCACGACCGACAAGCTCATCAAGCAGGAAGACTTCTCCCTTGAACAGGAGAAAGCGGTTTCCACTCCTGTTATGCCCAGAAAAGAACCTGTACCTGAGGTGCTCATCGACGTGGCTGAACCGAGCCCGTTTGAAGGAAAAACCATAACGTTTACGGCACGGGAAGCGAGGTTCACTGACGTACTGAGCGCACTCGCGGAACGTGTAGGGCTCGATCTGGTCATTGATTCCCGGCTCATCAGCCAGGACAGAATCAATCACAACCAGGACACGCCGCAGATGGAAGGGGAGGTGCAGGACAAAGAAACCCCTTCCCATGGATCCATTGTACTGCCCCTGGTATCCATGTCCTTCACGGATACCCCTGTGGAAACGGCCCTGGACTCCCTCATCGGATCGCTCAATATCTTCTACGAGACCAGGGGGCGAATACTGCTGGTCAAGGCCACGGAATCAAGGATCTACCACCTCAATTTTCTCTCTTCCCAAAAAGAGACAAAGGTTCAGGTGGGTGGAGATGTGCTGGGGAATGCACAGGGAAACAACTCGGGGAAGACACCCCTGTCTGGAGAATTCTCCATCAAGGATTCAACATCGGTGGCAAGCACCGACATATACACGCAGATCGATGAGATGGTTCAGGCATGCATGACCAAACATGGTTCGTATTCACTCAATCGGGCCATCGGGTTCCTCGAAATCAGGGACATGAGAGATGCCCTCGACCGAATCGACTCGTATATCACCAGGATCAAGACCTACTATAATGCACAGGTACTCATCACGGCCAAGATCATGGAAGTGTCCCTGAACAATGAGAGCAAGTATGGCATAGACTGGACGAGTCTCCACGGCAACATTGGCGACTATGTATTCAACCCGATTCAGCAGCGCCTTGCCCTGTCGACGAACACCCTGGTCCCTGCACTGGAGATTCAGGTGCAATCAGATAAACATGGGTTTTCTTCTGTCATGAATGCCCTGGAAGAGTACGGAAATATCAAGGTTCTCTCCAATCCGCGCGTGAGGGTGACCAACGGTCAACCCGCGCTCATCAGCGTGGGCACCAACACCTCATACATCCAGGAGATCAAGCTCACCACAACCTCCATCGATGGAGGCACGAGTATTACCACGCCTGAAGTGACCATCGGGTCTATCTTCGACGGCATCATGCTCGGTGTGATACCCAACATCGATCTGGAAAGAAATTCCGTGAACCTGAGCATCACACCGATAAAGAGCAGGATCGTAACCCTCCAGGAGCGGATCATCAGCGGAAACGTCTACACGATTCCCTCCGTCGCCCTGGAAGAGGCCTCGACCCAGATCAGGGTGGGAAGCGGCAACATCGTGGTCCTGGGTGGCCTCATCAGCAAGACGATCACCCAAGAGAACAGATCGATCCCGATCCTGGGTGAGGTCCCCTACCTCGGGTACCTCTTCAGCCAGAAGATAAAGGGCGTACAGACCAATGAACTGGTGATCATGCTGGAACCGGTTATTCTGGAACACTGATCCACCGTAAGAAACAACGGAAATTCTCCTGTCACAGTCTTAGGGGAGAACGGTGGGACGATCGAAGAGATCCTGCATTCCTGTTCTTTCTGATACACCCCGGGGATTGAACCATCAGATACGGGAGCGCAGAGCCTCCCTCAGCAGCGCCATCAGACGCTCATCAGGCACCCCGGTGACGGCCCCGAGATGGATCCCGGGCTTGATGGCGTGCCCGTGAAAATCGGAACCGGCACTGACATGGAGTCCGGTTCTCCGGGCCAGGGCAACGAGATGGTTCGTCGTCCCTGCATCGTGGTGTGAACTGTAGGCCTCGATCCCTGCGAGGCCGCATCCCTTGAGTTTCACGAGGGTCTCTTCACTGATCTTCCCTGGATGCGCCAGGACGAGAACCCCTTTTTCACGGAAGAGCTCGAGGGTTTCTCCCAGACCCGGAAGGATCATTTCCAGCCCGTCGAGAAGGCCCATGCGGGAGATGTCCCGGTAGAAGTTGAGGTAGGGAGATGATGCCTTTGGTCCCGAGAGGTACTCGGTAAGCCTCCCATCGTGCGAATTTCTTTTTTTCAGAGCATCGAGGAGCGTTACCCCGGTGGGTACGGACTTACCCCATCGAGACACATCGTCGGGCGTAATATCATACCCCAGACCGCGGAACCGGTCGATCAGGATCGAGGCACTGTCCCAGATCCCCGAACAGGCACGGCCAAGAAACTCGTCGAGTTCCCTGAGACCGAAAACGAAGCTGTACATGAGCAGGTGGTGTTCTGTTCCCTCATACCAGGTCGAGAGTTCAACACCGGGAAAGAACTCTATCCCGTGCTCTGTTGCGCGGGCAAAGCCTTCTTCGATGGAAGAGACATCCATGTGGTCGGCAAAAGCGACGGATTCAAGCCCCAGGTCACGGGACATCTCCACGATCTCACGCGGACTGTGTTGCCCGTCGGAAGAACCTGTTGTATGGATATGGAGGTCGATCATTGGGAATACATATTCATAGCAGAGTTGCCGATAAAACGAAATGAAGATTGACCGGCAAGGAGTTCCCATGGGAAGAAATGAACGCTATGTCATAGACCAGATCCATCCGCAGGAATCGTGGCGGATCTTCAGGATCATGGCCGAGTTTGTCGATGGTATCGAAACACTTTCATCCCTCGAGCCGGCAGTGACGATCTTCGGCTCTGCACGCTCAAAGCCCGGGGACAAATACTACGCCATGGCCGAAGCGTTCGCCGGAGAGCTTGCCCGGGAGGGATTCACCGTCATCACCGGCGGCGGTCCCGGGATCATGGAAGCGGCGAACAAGGGGGCCATGGAGGCTGGAGGCCAGTCCGTCGGGCTGAACATCGTGCTCCCCTTTGAACAGAGCCTCAACCCCTATACCAACGTCCACATCAATTTCCGCTACTTCTTCGTACGCAAGGTCATGTTCGTCAAGTACGCCATGAGTTACGTGATCTTTCCCGGTGGATTCGGCACCATGGACGAACTCTTCGAATCGCTCACCCTCATCCAGACCGACAAGCTCAAGCCCTTCCCTGTTATTCTCATCGGTTCGGACTACTGGGGAGGTCTCCTGAACTGGATCAACGACACCATGCTGAAAGAAGGCATGATCCTGCCGGAAGACAGGGCCATCTATACCATCGTTGACTCCCCGCGCGATGCGGTGGAAATTATCAAGAACTCGAGGGTTTGAATCGATTCACAGCCCTTTGTTCTTTCAGGTGAGTCCCGACGCCTTCCGGTATGCTGCCCAAACGGCGTCGATGATCGCGGACCTCACGGAACCAGCCTCGAGAACAGAGAGTCCCTCGATGGTTGTGCCTCCGGGTGAAGTGACCATGTCCTTGAGTTCCGCTGGATGTTTCCCGGTTTCGATCACCAGTGCTGCTGCACCCTTCATGGTTTCCGAAGCCAGCTGAAGAGCGGTGTCCCTCGGCAACCCTGACCTCACCCCCCCATCCGCCAGGGCTTCGAGGACAAGAAAGCAGAAGGCAGGCCCTGATCCGGAGAGTGCGGTGACGGCATCGAGATAGCGCTCGTCCATTTCGATGCAGGTTCCTACCGAGGAAAAGATACCCTTGGTCACCTCGACATCATCTCGTGAGCACATATCCGATGCGGCCAGCACAGAGACCCCCTGGAGCACCAGGGCTGGCGTATTGGGCATCACACGCACAACCCGTGCCTGCGCCCCAAGAATCTCCAGAAAAGACGATATCCTGATCCCTGCCGCGATGCTGATCACGAGACGGTCCTTGAGCAGATCCTTCAGTTCTTCCGCCACCGGGCCAGCCGTATCCGGCTTGACCGCAAGGATCACCGTGGAACACGACCCGACGAGGGCGCGGGAATCCGAAGCCGCCTGTACCCCGTATTTTGCCGAGAGATGGCGGCAACGCTCCTGCACGACATCGCACACCATGATCTCTGGGGCGGCAAGCTCTCCCCTCTTCACGATGCCGGCAATGAGCGCCTCCGCCATGTTTCCTCCACCGATAAACCCGAGAGACGACATCTCTTCCCCCCAGAACGTCCAGAATTCTAACGAACTGATCTGTAGTGTATACCGGGAAGACAGGGAGAGACAACCTGAAAAAAGCAATAAACTTCTCCCTGCCGCAATCCGATGGTGTATCCATGGAACATGCGACCTCCACGAAGAACATCAAGGGGATCTTTTTCGAAGAATCCACCATTGTTCTGGGTACCGGACACACCCAGAAAACTCAGACTCTGAAGAATTTCTGCCTGGCCGAGCAGATCGACGATGAACGGATCAAACTTACCTTTCTCGGAAATGAAGGGAACCCGACCGGAATTGTTGTGGAACTTCCCTACGAAGAGTTTCTCTCACGCTACACCCTTGAACCAAATTTCAAGGTGAAGACACTCAAGGAACAGGAGACCGATCTCCATATCGCGCGGGCCGAAAAACACCGGAACCGCAAAGAATACAACTCTGCAGAGTGGGAATACACCTCGGCACTCAAGCTCGACCCCGAGAGTATCAGGGCACACTTCGGTATCGGGACACTCTACATGGAGATGGGCGATCGTGACAAGGCACGCTCGGTCTTTGAAAAAATCTCGCAGATCGATGCCCTGTTTGAAGAAGAAAACAAGCACATCTTCAACGAGTTCGGCATCGCACTCAGGAAAGCCGCCATGCTCGACGAGGCACGTTCACACTACCTGAAGGCGTTGGAGATTTCTCCGCAGGACGAACACCTCTGCTTCAACATCGCCCGCCTCTACTTCGAAAAACAGGACTGGACAAGTGCCATGGAGTGGATTCACAAGGCCCTTGAAATAAACCCCCTCTTTCGGGAAGCACGGCACCTCGAATCCATGATTTCACAACGGGCCTCCGTTTCTTCGTAGTGCCGTCAGAAACGTCTCTCGTAACAATCGCTGCGCGTCCACGGGCTCTGCAAACGTTGCCCGCACAGATGCAACCACCTTCATACCATCTTTCAGCCGGGCCCCTCATCCCGGTGGCGTAATACTGACATTTCCTGTTTGACATGCGGTGATCAGCCATACATCAGTCTTTCTCAAGGAGCTGCGCATAGATCTCCTTGACCCGCTTACGCGTCTGCTCGAGGGAGCCGGAATTATCGAGGATGATCGTGGAAAAGCGCTTCTTTTGCTCGATAGGCATCTGGGAGCCGATCCTTATCAACGCATCCTGATACGAGAGCTTGTCCCGCTCCATGAGTCTGGCGATCTGTACCTCTTGCGGGACATAGACCAGAATGACCTCGGGGAGTGTCTCGTGCATACCGGTCTCGATCAGGAGGGGAATATCCAGGATAACCACAGAATCCGGTGCTGACCGTGAACACTCATCAATCTGCTCGGCCATCACCCTGTAGACCTCAGGATGGACGATGGAGTTGAGAACATTCCGCTTCATCTCGTCCTGAAAGATACTATCACCCAGCACGGCCCTGTTGATCTGCCCGTTTTCAAGGAGAACCCCTGTGCCAAAAAACGCCACGATGCGCTCCCATGCAGGCTCACCCTGCTGTACGACATCGAAGGCGATCTTGTCTGCATCGATGATATGGCATCCGAGTTCCCTCAGCATGGATGCCACGGTGGATTTTCCACTGGCTATTCCGCCCGTAAGCCCGGCAAGAGACATGATGTTCCTCCAATGAGAGAGATATTTCTTCCAGCGAGCTCTCCATCTCTGCGGTAGGAGAAATACTCACGAGGATGACAGCAGGTGCATCGCAGGGAACCATGTATCATGTCACCGGGAATGTTCTGTTCCATGGCCTGTCTCCTGGCTATCTCAGCGAGATCGACACGATACGTTCCTTCACGAAAGGGTTCCATAACAAGACCAAGCGCCTGTACGACATCCTGACCCACCTCATAACAACACGGTCCGATGGAGGGACCGAGTCTGACGTGAACATCCCGTGCCCCTAGAGAATGCATCATGCGGATTGCCTTCCCCACAATTCCTTTTGCCAGTCCGCGCCAGCCGGCATGTACTGCACCGATGCAGGGCACATCTTTCGACCAGAGAAGGACAGGGACACAATCTGCGGTTCGTATGCACAGGATGGGTTCAGGATCTTGACAGAGTATCCCATCGGCTACCGGAAACTCACCGGGTGTACACAATTCGGCGCGCACGATCACATCGGAATGGATCTGTCTCAAACAGTAAACCTGCGCCTCAGGGAACAGCTCCACGAGCCTGGTGTAGACCGACAGCGGCAATCCATCGATCCCTTCCGTGAAATCCCTGGTGCAGAAGATGCCCTTCATACCTGAGGGCATATACCCTAGAAGGGCTGCCCCTGACAAGCCGGATACGATGCTGATAAAACCTCGGAGAAGCTCTGCAGAGTCTTGCTGCTTGACAATAAAGAAACCGGTATGTAAATACTATCACCCTAAAATACTGTTGAATCGAGGTAGTCGATGAAGCGTACGTTCCAACCACACAACAAGCGGCGCAAGCGCACCCACGGATTCCTTGTTCGCATGCGTACCAAGGCAGGCAGAGCCGTTATCAACCGGAGGAGGGCCAAGGGTCGCAAGCGTTTGGCTGTCTGATGTCAGACGAGAAATTCCCGAAAATCGAGCGGCTGAGAAAGAGACGTGAATTCAAGAGAACAGACAAACAAAAGATTGCACGAGTCGTAACGAAACACCTCGTGATCTTGGCTGCCCCAAATTCACAAACGCATGCACGAATCGGAATCACGGTGAGTAAAAAAATTGGCAATGCAGTCACCAGAAACAGGATCAAACGACTCTTACGAGAAATCTATCGACGCAACAAGAACCTATTTCCGAAAGGATATGACTATATCCTGATAGCAAAACCCCACATCTGGACAACCACGTACCATGACCTCTATCAGGAAGTAGCGAAAGCCCTGGGATCATCCACATGGGAAAAAAGATACTCATCACGCTGATACACCTCTACCAGAGGATTATTTCCCCCTGCTTCATTAGCAGTTGCCGATTCTATCCCACATGCTCTGACTATGCCATAGACGCCATTACCCGGTATGGCGGGGTCAGGGGGGTGTTCATGACCTTACTGAGGCTGTTGAAGTGTCATCCTTTTCATCCCGGCGGGTATGATCCGGTGTAAAACCACCTGAGGAGATGCAGCTCAATGGAGAAAAAAACCCTACTTGCTATAATCATTTCGATTGCCATCCTGATCGCATGGGATGTCTTCTTCATCCAACCGAGAAAACCACAGACTGAACCAGTTCAGACGGAGAAGCCTCAGGTAGAGAAACAGGTGCAGGAAGAACTCCCCTCCCTATTCGACCCCCCCTCGTCGCCCTCGTTTGAAAGCGAAAAGGCCTCAGGAGAAGCCATTTATGTGGAGACACCGCTCTATCGCGCCACCTGGAACACGAAGGGGGCACAGATCGTGTCCTTCCAGCTGAAGGAGTACAAACAGACCATCGGTGCAGACGCGCCCCCTGTTGAGATGGTCAGGTCACCGTTCCCACAGATCGTGACAAGCGAGGGTTTTTCTGACGCTGCCTTGGTATTCGAACCCTCACACACCGGACTGATTCATGCCGCCGAAAAACCTTTCGAACTCGTCTTCACGTCAGAAGTCTCTAAGGGAATTATCCTGAAAAAAATCTATCGGATAGACCCCCTGAACTACCTCTTGGAGTACCGCACCGAGTTTATCAATAACACCATGAGTCCCCTGTCTCTCTCCTATGATCAGGTCCTCAATGCGCGCTATCCCATGGACGAGAAAAAGAAAGGCTATGCCTTCGAGGGACCGGTTCTGCTCCACGGAAAACATCTCGAGGAATTCAAGGTGGACAAGGTGAAAACCGTTGGAACCTATCGGGACTTTCCCGGGGAAATCAAATGGTTCGGCATTGAAGAAAAGTACTTCCTGCACACGATCATCCCCTTGGAGATCTTTGAAACACAGGTGAGAATAACTCGCACCGATGAGAATATCGTATCACTGGCCTACTCCGTCCCGACGGCACAGATCAGAAGTGGCTCTTCGCAGAGCCACGATCATCTGATCTTTCTGGGCCCCAAGAACATCAAGATCCTCAAAGACGTAGGATTCGATCTCCACAGAGCCTTGGACTTCGGATTTTTCGACCTCATTGCAAAGCCCCTCCTGATATCCATGAATTGGATCCAGTCCTACGTGGGTAGTTACGGGCTGTCCATCATTATCCTGACCATCTTCATCAAGATCATCCTGTACCCCCTGACGTTCAAGAGCTTCGCTTCGATGAAAGGGCTCCAGAAGATACAGCCGCTGATGAAAGAACTCCAGGCAAAGTACAAGGATGACAAACAAAAACTGAACCAGGAACTCATGAAGCTCTACTCGGAGCACAAAATCAACCCGCTGGGCGGATGCCTGCCGATGTTGCTCCAGATCCCTATCCTTTTCGCCCTGTACAAGGTGTTCTACTCAGCCATCGAATTGAGACACACTCCCTTCCACATCATCGGAACATGGCTGCCTGATCTCTCGGCCAAAGACCCGTACTTCATCACTCCCGTCCTTATGGGTCTCAGTCAGTTTGTCATGCAGAAAATGACTCCAACTGCAGGGGATCCGACTCAGCAGAAGATCATGCTCATGATGCCCGTCGTGTTCACGTTTCTGTTCCTGAGTTTTCCATCGGGCCTTGTGCTCTACTGGCTGGTGAGCAATATCCTTTCGATCATCCAGCAGGCCTATATCAACAGGAAACTCACGTAGGAGAATGCTCATGGACAACGACTACAGAGAATTCGAAGCAACAACCGTGGACGAGGCCATAGTACAGGCGATGCAGTCATTCAGGTCAACGTTCGAGAACCTCGAAATTCAGGTGCTCTCTGAAGGATCCAAAGGTCTGTTCGGCCTGGTGGGTGCCAAGACAGCAAAGATCAAAGCCCGCCCTGCACGAGTGGCACAACCGGGAGAAGACACTGCGCCAGAGCGTGCAGCCCCGGAAAGCGAACCCTCACCCGGCATACCCCCACACGATGATGAGGTGCTCACGAAGGCACAGGAGATCGTTTCCGAGATCCTGGCACGAATGAACATTGCCTGCTCTTTCAAGGTTCGTGATACCAAAACTCTTGAGCTGATCGGGGACGGTTCCGGGATCATTATCGGGAAACAAGGGCAAACCCTGGACGCGCTGCAGTTCATCCTGAACAGAATTCTCAACAAGACACGGCAGGAGCCGGTCTATGTCACACTGGACACTGAGGGATACCGACAGCGCCACATGAGTTACCTGAAGTCCATCGCCATCAATATGGGCCAGAAGGCCAAGAAAACCGGGCAGTCCATCTCTCTGGAGAAAATGAATCCCTATGACCGACGCATCATTCACTTGACGCTCAAAAACGACAGCAGCGTAAACACCAAGAGTATCGGTGAAGGGCTCTACAAGAAGATTCTTATCGTTCCAAGAAAGGCATTGAAATAAGTATCGACACCATCTACGCCCAGGCCACCCCGAGGGGGATCGGTGCGATCAGCATCATCCGCCTGAGCGGACCGAACACCCGGGATATTCTGTGCATGATCATGCCTAATGCCGGTTTGGTTCCCCATGAGCAGCACCTCAACGCTCTTCTCGACAAAGAGGGGGCACTCATCGATCAGGTCATGTGCGTCTTTCATCCAACTCCACGGTCATACACCGGGGAAGACCTGGTCGAGATAAGCTGCCACGGCAATCCCCTCATCGTACAGAAGATCATGGATTCCATCGAAAGCACAGGTCTCGTACGAAAGGCCCAGCCAGGCGAATTCACCAAAAGGGCATTTTTGAACGGCAAGATCGACCTGCTCCAGGCTGAAGCCGTGGGGGCCTTGATCGGAGCCGGAACCCCAGTCGGATATGAACTGGCCAAATCGCTCGCCGCGGGAGAGCTGTCACGGAGGTTCGTTCCCATGAAAAACCTCCTCGCAGAGGCTCTCACATCACTAGAGGCATCATTCATCACCGAAGATGCTCCCTTCTCTCCCGAGGTGCTCACAACAGACCTTTCTCGGCTCACCGACGAGCTGCGAGAGATGATCGCATCTTCTCGCGAAGCCACCGTCCTCAGCAGGGGAATTATCACCACGATCGCAGGATTACCCAACGCAGGAAAATCATCCCTGTTCAATGCCCTCCTGGGATATCCCCGGGCCATCGTCCATGAAGAGGAAGGGACGACACGGGATACACTCACAGAACACCTCATCTGTGGAGATCTCGAGTTCATCTTCCACGATACCGCAGGAATCAGGGAAACCCCTTCAGGCCCGGAAAGACTGGGGGTAGAACGTACCCTTGAGGCATTGGAATCATCCGACCTCGTGCTCTACGTTGTGGATGCCCGATCCGGATTACAGCCTCATGAAAAAACGTGGTTACCCCTGGGGAAAAAAACCATCCTCGTCATGAACAAAATGGACCTCCTTGAAGAGATTCCTCCTGTAGGTGGCGAAGAGATCTTTCCCGTAGTGTTCATCTCGGCAAAATACGCAACAGGGATCGATTCGCTCCTGAAAATCATGGAGCAAATCTTTCCCGAGGCACGACCCGAAGTGTTTCTTGAACGGCACCTCGGACTTCTGGGCAGGGTTCTCAGAAGCCTGGAAACGGGCATCGATGGCTTACAGGCAGGTGTGACACCAGACGTTATTACCATCGATCTCCAGGATGCCTATTCGGCACTGAAGGAACTCACGGGAGAAGAGATAAGCCCGGACATCCTCGATCTGGTGTTCAGCGATTTCTGTGTGGGGAAGTGATGCAGGACCAGATCAGGCTCTGGATCGAAGAGATACGGCGGTACAACACGAGGCTTCACCTGGTGAGTCCCGTGTTTCTCAGGGATCTGGAATATCATGTTCTCGACTGCATGGAACTCCTTGAGCAGGTGAGAGAACCTGAACTCGCAGATCTGGGTTCAGGATCAGGGCTGCCCGGGATCCCCTACAAAATCGTGCATCCTGATTCACGGGTGACCCTCATTGAACGCAGCGCCGGGAAAAGTACCTTTCTGCAGCATGTGATCGATCTCCTTGGTCTCGCTGACATCGAAGTACTGCAGACAGATCCGCTATGCGCCAGAATCGGACCGTACGAAGCGGTTATTTCTCGGGCCTTTTCCCCGCAGAAGAATCTTGAAAAGGCCCTCTTGAGAATTCTCGTAACCAATGGACGCTTCTACTACATTGCCACGTTGGACCAGGAACTCAACCTGGGTGGTTCCTTCAGGATCGATGCAGCGATCACGAAAGGCACTCCGGGCAAGCACCTCGTCCTGAACCGATATACCCTCACCAGTGTGTGATGAATTCCTGATGAACGAGGTGATCCTCCTCAAAGAGAACTACTTCCAGTTTTCGTATGGGGCGACAATGATGGCCAAGATCCTTCAGGGTCTCCTTCTGAAGGGCTCCGAACAATCACACACCACGTATTCTCAGAGAATTCGCCACGATGACGTCGATACTTTTTTGCCACGATCAGGAGAGCATCAGTTCAGCCTGACCGGCAAGGGACTTCTTGAGTTTCGTCTTCACCGTGTTTTCGATCTGTCTCACCCGCTCCTTCGATATGTCGTATTGCCTGCCGAGTTCATCGAGGGTCTTGGGAGTTTCCGCCATCAATCGCTTCCGGGCGATTTCCTGCTCCCTGGGAGAAAGTTTTGACAGGGCATAATCGATCTGTTTCTTCACGAATGAAGTTCTCTGGACTTCCATGACCCGGTCCTCAGGATTTGCCCGGGTTTCTGCCAGAAAGTCCATGAAACTCGTATCACTGCCATCTGCCATGGGGCTGTTCAGGGATTGATCCCTGTTCGTGAGCCGGGTAATAATCTCTTCCACCTGCTGTGGATCAGCATCCAATCGTGCTGAAATAGCCTGCGACTGGTCCTGGAGATCACTGTTCATGACATCCTCTTCAACAGAGAGTTTGTTGAGGCCATAGAACAGTCTCTTCTGGAGCTTTGTGGTCCCGAGCTTCACCTGTGAATAGAACTTCAGGATGTAGTCGTGAATCATAGCCTTGATCCACCAGACTGCATAGGTCATAAGCCTGTACCCCTTGGAGGGATCGAATTTCCGTACTGCCACCATCAACCCGATGGTCCCTTCCTGAATAATGTCTTCCAGGGGCAGTCCGTAGCCGGAGTAGTCCATGGCTATATGCACTACATTCCTGAGGTTTGCTGTAATGAGCGCCTCAGCCGCATCGATGTCCTTATGCTCCTTAAGACGCACAGCAAGGGCATACTCCTCTTCCTTACTCAGGACAGGGAGGTGATCCAGTTTTCTGATGAGTGCAGTTGCAGAATTGTTGTATACAACGGGAAGTTTCATAGTATCCTCATCTCCTTTACCGTAGTTCGAAGCATCGATTCAAGTATCGTCAATCAATTTCCGATATTTTAGATGAAAAAAATCGTTGAAGGTTTCACCATTTCCCGGTAGAAAACGAACAAACTGAAGGGTGATATGGCAGTATGAGGTTGAGGACAGTTTTGTATCTTGTGTGTGGGCTTGCATTGTTCGGCTGTTCCAACACAACGCACACCATCTACCACGAGCAGACAGTCAGCCCGGAGATCCATACACCTGAAAAGGCTGATCGGGAATCTGTACAGACCTCCTGGCTTGAAGATTTTGTTATTGAGCGGGATGAAGAAATTTCCGAAGATCTCCTCGAAGAACCGGACACGCTCTATGATAGCATCTTCGACATCACTCCCCGAGCTGACCATTGGATTCAACGCTTTTCGGGGGCAGAACGGAAATATTTCCAAGACAGTCTCAACAGGTTTGAGACGCTGCGCCCAATCATGGAGGACATCCTCGACCAGCACGGTCTACCCAGGGATCTCGTCTATCTGTGTCTCGTGGAAAGCGGGGGCCACGCCCATGCGGTTTCACGCGCAGGAGCAACAGGCTACTGGCAGTTCATGCCGGGAACAGCTCGGATCTATGGCCTCAGCATGAACAGGTGGGTGGACGAGCGTAGGGATCTCGAAAAATCCACTGCTGCAGCGGCACGCTACCTGAAACATCTCCACCGGATCTTCGATGACTGGCTCCTTGCCATTGCAGCATACAATGCCGGTGAAGGCACCATCTTCAGAATCATGAGAAACCATGAGCATGTCAGGGCCTTCTGGGACATTTCTCAGGAAATGCCCATCAAGGGTGAAACCCTCGAGTATGTTCCGAAGTTCATTGCCACCCTCACCATGGCCAAGAACAGAGAGGCCTATGGACTCACGGACCCACCAGATGAAAAAGAGATTCTTCAGTACGACTCGGTGACCGTCAATTCCTTTTTCTATCTTGACGAGATCGCCGAGATCCTCGACGTACCCAGGAGCACCATGCTCCACCTCAATCCTGAACTCATCAGAGAATGTACGCCGCCGCTGAAGAAGCAGTATACTCTCAAGGTTCCCAAGAATTCGGGTGAGGCACTCACCGCTCATCTTGCAGAAGCCTCAAGGTCTTCAGTCACCTACACCACCCACACCATTGAGCGGGGTGATACCCTCTCAGGCCTGGCGAAAAAACACGCCACATCGACCCGAATGATTGCGCAGACCAACAGGATGGCCGTGAACGACATCCTTCGCCCGGGAAGAATTCTGATCATCCCGACCAAAACGTCCCCCGCTCCTGTATCGAGCAGGCACACCCACACGGTGGCAGCGGGTGAAACTCTCAAGAGCATATCGAAAAAACATGGCATCGAGGTTCAGGACCTCATCGAGATGAACAGGATCAGCGACCCGGATACCATCTTTCCGGACATGGTGCTTTTCCTCCCCCCGAAAGCCGCTCCCCGGGGATCTCCTACTGTTAAAACAACACAGTATCGCGTCAAGAAAGGCGATACCCTCTGGGGAATATCCAAACAGTTTGAGGTTACGGCCCAAGACATCATGCGCTGGAACAGGCTCAGGCCCACCGCCCAGATCTTCCCTGGTGATCAGCTGACGATTTACCATTAGGAGTATCTCTCCTTCACAGATAAGGATTCTCTCCAGAACACCATCCTGGAGGAGCAGGTCTTTCTGATTGTACTGATTCAGGAACACCCGATTCTCCTGATCACCCGAGAAGAACTCTTATGCGTCCACGAAAATGAATTGAGCCATGGTCTCCGACAAAATGTTCCCCATGCAAGATCTGAATTCCAAGGGAGAGTTTTCTTGACGTTCACGAGCAGGGCTGAATCGTGTTCAGACAGCAGGGGGATCAAGAAAACTGTCTCTCCTGCTGTCCGGATTATGAGATAACCTGTCGATATGACCCCGTGGCCACCTGCTCCCGGAATCTATGGGCAGTGTTCACCAGAAAATGACATCCTTCCCTGCTGAAGCGAGGTAGGTGGCGATATCACTGTCGATGGCTCTTGTAAGAATAATGCTGGACCCTACCTGGAGTGCAGGGAGCTCGATCTCTGTCCTGCCCTTGGCCACGGTAAGATACACTGGTGGGCCAGTGAAAACCATCCCCAGATCCTGGAGAACAGCCTCAAGATCATTGACGTCGATCTTCCTGATTCGATATCCTCTCTTTTTCAAGAAAGAGACGATGCTCTCTTCGGGCATGGTTTCGGCAAGGATCACGTTGCCTGAGAGTATCGGTGCGTTGTAGACGATCCGAACCGGTTCGCTCGCGACGAGCTCGATTTCTCTGTCCTGTTCGTACGGAATTCCAAGGTGATCGAACAGTGCCGTGTATGAGCCCTTGAGGGCGGTGAGGCGACCTCCGGGAGCAGGCGCAGGCTGCTTCTTTCTGCCGCCGAGTTCAATGATGTCTATTCCGAACCGGGACGCATAGGTTCGTATAGGCCGGGGCGTCTGGTCATCCTGCCCGGAGAGAAGATTGATCACAAACACAGAGCGGCGGGAATATTCTTTGTAAACGATCCACTTTCCGAATAACTTCACCTTTTCCTCTTCCCCGATGAGCAGAGGAGATGCATCCCTGTTGACGGAAAAATAGCCGGAAACATGCAGCACCTGGTCCATGAGCGCCTCCAGATTCTCCGCCGGACCTGAAACGACCTTGAATGAAGGGAATGCCTGTTCCATGAGCTCGCCGATCTCGGGAGAAATCTTCCCCTGTATATCGAAGACAATACGCTTTCCCGTGTCGAGTTCGATCACCGGAATCTCGTTCGTGTCTATGGTAATGCTGCTGCCCCCCGCCATGGGCATGAAGTATGATCCTTGATCCTTCTGTCTGCCTCCCATATCCTTCAGAGCAGGAATTACAGAATCCTTGATCAGCTTCTCCGAGGCACGGGATCCCCTCCCCTCTGCCGATATGTGCTCCCCGGAGGGCATCTCTTTACCGGGGTCCGGGGTCACGGCTTCCATTGCTTCCTGGCGCGGTGGTGATTCACGAGGAGGCTCCTGTTCGGAGGGAACACGGGGTTGTTCTTCAAGATCTTCAGCCTGTTTCTCCTCCTCTCTCACGAGTTTTTCTTCAGATTCTGGAATAACCTCAGGGGGAGATCCCTCAGAAAGCATCACGCTTCGTTGCTCAGGTTCCGTCACCCAGGTCCCAGGCACAGCATCGGGCCGAACTTCCGGCTGACGCTTCAGCGCTGAGTGCACCTCACGAATCTCTGGAATGCGGACCCTCTGTCCCGGTATGACGTGATCGATATTGTCAAGATGGGGATTCAGCTCTTTCACGAGGTCGAGGTACTCCGTAAATATTTGCCTGTCATCAATCCCGTAGATCTCCCGGAGAATCATCGCAATATGCTGCCCCTGCTTGATCACGTACACTTCAGGCGCTGCAGGTTTGACCATGAATCCTCGATCTGTGTGCATCACTTCGGGAATCAGGATCTTCTGCCCGACGAGAATCCTGTTCAGATCCTCAATTTCAGGATTGGCCTCGCGAATTTTCTCGTAGAAATAGGGGAGGTCCTCGGCCTTTGCACCAAAGTCATCCATCAAAATTTTCCACAGGGTGTCACCCGTCTTCACCGTGTAGGAAGCCGTCGCAGTGACTTCCGGTTTCGTGGCTCGTTTGACGAGGGTAAACTCCTCTGCTGCACCTGGCGAGATAGTCAGAAAGAGAAGGCATACTCCTGTCAAGAACATCGTGCGCATCAGTAGACCTCCTTGAGCATACGCTCGTGATACGCGGACTCCTTTTTAGGAGGCAGGGTGCCTTCCTTGAAACACTCAAACCTCACCTTTGGTGAGTCATCAGAGGCAAGAGCGCCTGTTTCGAGGTCAACCCGCGCAAAGACGACGCCCTCTGGAACATGGAAGTCCCTCACAGGTCTGTCTTCGAGCGCCACCCTCATGAAATCGACGAAAATCGGGCTTGCTGCCCTGCTGCCTGTTTCATGTTCTCCCAGGGGAATCATGTCATCATACCCCACCCATACTCCGCAGAGCATACCTGGGGTAAATCCGATAAACCATGCATCCCGATTGTTATCGCTCGTGCCTGTTTTGCCGGCAATGGGTCGTTTCAGTGCCCGTGCGCGCCAACCTGTGCCCTCCTGGACAACCTCCTGGAGAATATTGGTGATGATGTATGCCGTCTGTTCAGATAACATCCTGGTCTGCTCGTCAGAGGGCGGCTTCTCAATTCCGGATACCCTGTCAGTGCGTGAGGTAAAAATCGGCCCTACATCACTAGCCACAATAGAGTTAATCAGGTGGGGATCGAACTGGAAACCATAGGTTGCGAACATCGCATATCCTTTGAACAGGTTGAAGGGAGTGACGACGCCCGATCCCAGGGCCAGCGAGAGATCGCGGGGAAGCTCTGAGTCAAGGTTGAATCTCTTCAGATAGTTGAGTGTGTACCCGATCCCGATATCCTTGAGAATCTTTATGGTGACGACATTGCGCGACAGGACAAGCCCTGTTCTCAGCGTCGTGGGGCCAAAAAATTTATCCTCGTAGTTCTTGGGTCTCCAGGCCTCTTCCTCCTCTTCCTCACGAAAGGTGATGGGCGCGTCAAAGATAATGCTCGCCGTTGTCATGCCCTTGTCGAGCGCCGCGGCATAGAGGAAGGGCTTGATCGCCGATCCACTCTGCCTTCGGGCAGAAACCGCTCTGTTGAACTGGCTCACCGCATAGTCTGACCCCCCCACAAGGGAAACAACCTCGGATCTTTCGAGATCGAATGCCACCAGGGCAGCCTGAACACGGGGCTGCTGTGAAAGAATGAAGCCTTTCGGGGTGAAACAGAGTTGGACAAGATCCCCCTGTCTGAGAACATCCGCTGGATTCCAGCTCCCCTTGGGATTCACCCAGGCAAAGCTCTCCTTGTTCACTTCCACGTTCCGAGTTCCGATATTCACTATCAGCGGCGCGATCTGCACCACCTCTGCCCAGTAGAGGTCATACTCTTTCAGCCCTTGCCATGTTATCTGATTTGCCTGGAGGGCAAATATTCTCTCTTTGGCTGCATCGGTGACATCTTTCACAGCACCCCGGTATTCACCCTGACGTATCTCGAGATCGATCAGGCCCTTCCGTACTGCCCTGACTGCGGCTGCCTGGAGTTTGGAAGACAAGGTTGTCTGAATGGTGATGCCCTGAGAGAAAACCTCCTCTCCGAATCTCTGGGTAACCAGAGTCCTCACATAGTCGGTGACGTAGGGCTCATCGGTAAACAAGGCGATATCCTTTGCGATGATCCTCAGCGGTTCCTTGTATGCATCGAGGGCCTCGGTCTCGGTGATGAATCCCTCCTGAACCATGCGCTGCAGAACATACCACTGCCGTCTTTTCGATGCGTTGAAATCATTCAGGGGAGAGTAGCGTGCCGGGGCAGGGGCGAGTCCTGTAATAAAGGATATTTCCGAGAGATTCAGGTCTCTGCTTTCCTTACCGAAATACCTCAGGGAGGCAGCCTGGATCCCGTACGCACCGCTACCGAGATAGATGCGGTCGAGGTACAGGTTGAGTATCTCTTCCTTTGAAAGAGTCCGTTCGATACGCAACGCCAGAACGAGTTCCCTGATCTTACGTGTAATGGTCTTTTCTCTTGTCAAGAGGTAGGAGCGGATGACCTGCTGAGTTATGGTTGAGGCCCCCTGCACATAGGAGGCTGCCCTGATGTCGGCGACCAGGGCCGAGAATATCCTCTTCATGTCGAGGCCTGCATGGGTATAAAACGTCGCATCCTCGGCCGCAACAAAGGCTTGCTTGAACAGTGGAGGAATATTTTTTCCGTCAAGCACGATCCTGCCGTCCGGGGGGTAGTATCCCAGGATGCTCCCATCCGAGGCCAGGACCTTGCTCAGGCGGGTTGGTTCGATATCCCGCAACTCCTTGACAGAGGGAAGATCCCGGAAGATAAACCAGTAGCTCCAGCCACCAACACTGAGAACACAGACGACCAACAGGAGCGCAATGATCTTGAGCACTCTCATAGGCCAAACATACCTATCAATAGAATCCAATTGCAAGGGAAATCCCCGGGTGTACCCGTGGTCCCTTCGCCACTGGACTCGATGATACCTCTGTGATAATGAAGCAGCCATCATAGCGCTGGAGGAAGAGATGGGTACTGAATACAATCCTCAGGAAATTGAACTCAAATGGCAGAAGAAGTGGGAAAGCGAATATATATTCAAGGTTCACGCGAATTCAGAGAGAGAAAAATACTATTTGCTCGAGATGTTTCCGTATCCGTCCGGTCGAATCCACATGGGACATGTCAGAAACTACACCATCGGCGACGTCGTGGCCAGGTTCAAGAAAATGCAGGGCTTCAATGTGCTCCATCCCATGGGATGGGACGCCTTCGGCATGCCTGCTGAAAACGCTGCTATTGCAAGCGGTATCCACCCAAAGACATGGACTGAAGAGAATATCGCGTACATGAAAACCCAGCTGAAGAGGATGGGCTTCAGCTATGACTGGGACAGAGAATTCGCCACGTGCGATTCGGAGTATTACAAGTGGGAACAGCTTTTTTTCATACAGATGTATGAGAAAGGCCTTGTATATCGTGACAGAACCTTCCTGAATTGGTGTGACAGCTGCAAGACAGTCCTTGCAAACGAACAGGTTGAGGGAGGTCTGTGCTGGCGGTGCGGCTCTCAGGTATTTCTGAAGGAGCATGATCAGTGGTTTTTCAGGATAACTCACTATGCCCAGAAACTCCTGGACAACATCGAAAGACTCAAAGAGGGCTGGCCCGAGCGGGTACTCACCATGCAGCGAAACTGGATAGGGAGAAGCACCGGAACCCTCATCCGGTTCCAGATCGAGGATATGGATCAGGACATCGAGGTCTTCACCACAAGACCGGACACGCTCTATGGAGCAACCTTCATGAGCCTTGCCCCGGAACATCCCCTCGTCAAGAGCCTTGCGCGGGGAACATCCAGAGAAGGAGATCTTTCGGCCTTTGTGGAAAAAACACTGAAGGAAGACAAGCTCACCCGGACTTCTGACCTGTATGAGAAGGAAGGCGTGTTCACCGGTAAGTACTGCATCAATCCGCTCACCGGATTCAGAATGCCCATCTATGTGGCTAATTTCGTCCTGTACGACTACGGTACCGGAGCGGTGATGGCTGTTCCCGCGCACGATCAGAGAGACTTCGAGTTTGCCAAGAAGTACGGGCTCACGATCATCGTGGTAATCCAGCCGCCAGGGGAACACCTCGATGGCGAGACCATGGAATCCGCATACGAGGGACAAGGAACGCTCGTCAATTCAGGCAGCTTCACCGGCATCGATTCAGTGGATGCCATCGAGCAAATCACCTCCCACCTCATGGACCTCGACAGAGGTTCTCCCACAATAAATTTCCGATTGAGGGACTGGGGGATCTCGAGACAGAGATACTGGGGAGCTCCCATACCCATGGTCCACTGCCCCCGCTGTGGAACAGTCCCGGTGAAACGGGAGGATCTTCCGATTCTGCTTCCAGAAGATGTTGCCTTCTCCGGTACCAGCATATCACCAATCGTACAGGTGGAATCGTTCGTGAACACCGCCTGCCCACAATGCAGTGGACCTGCGAAACGGGAGACCGACACCATGGATACCTTCGTGGAATCCTCCTGGTATTTCATCCGCTACTGCAGCGTAAATCCCACAGAGCGGCCTTTCGAGAGTTCGGATGCATCCTACTGGATGCCGGTGGACCAGTATATCGGAGGAATAGAACACGCGATCCTTCACCTCCTCTATGCGAGGTTCTTCACCATGGTCCTAAAGGATCTCGGGTATGTCGAGATTGACGAACCCTTCGACAGACTCCTTACACAGGGTATGGTCATTAAAGACGGCGCCAAGATGTCAAAATCAAAGGGAAATGTGGTTGACCCCGAAGCGCTGATACAAGACTACGGGGCCGACGCAACGCGCCTCTTCTGCCTGTTTGCCGCCCCGCCCGAAAAGGACATGGACTGGTCGGACAAAGGGATCGAGGGAGCCTTCCGATTCCTCAGCAGATTCTGGAGGCTGATCATGGACATGAAAGATCAGCTCAGCTCTCCTGATACTGACTCCGTCGATGTTCCCGATCACCTCCACAACCTCAAGAGGAAAACTCATCAGACCATCAGGAAGGTGACTGAAGACATCGAGAAGAGATTCCACTTCAATACGGCAATCGCCGCCATGATGGAACTGGTCAATGAACTCTATCGACTGAAGGAAAGCCTGACGGAACCTCAGGAGTTTGCCGTTGCCAGAGAGGCCATCGACTCGCTGATCACCATGCTCTCCCCATTTGTACCCCACATTGCTGACGAGATCTGGTCAATCCTCGGCAGAGAGGGGCAGCTCTTTGATGCACCCTGGCCCAGCTATGATCCGAAATGGTGTGAACACAAGGAGGTGACCATAGCCGTACAGGTGAACGGGAAACTTCGCGCCACCGCAACAGTTCCCATGGATGCCGAGCAGGCACTGGTTGAGCAGAAAGCCCTTGTGGATTCCAATGTCCAGAGATTTATTGAGGGCTCCTTGATCAAGAAGGTCATCTATGTCAAAAATAAGATTGTCAATATTATTGCTGTCTCTCAGTAGTCTTGCTGCCTGCCCGTACAGTTTTGTTCTTGATCAGAACACAGCTTCGCCGAGGGTTTCTCTTGTCTCGAGTGAAAACAGGACAAATCTGATCGAGGCAGGAATGATCCTCAATTCACAGCTTGAAACAGCCCTGGCATCCCTGGGACTCCTCTCGTCTTCGGAAGAAGAACTCCCTGTTCTCCGATGCACTCTGGTATCCAGCGACCGGGAAAGGATAACCGCAGCGGCCCTTGGCCAGACAGATCGTTACCGCCTCTTGATAACTGTCATCGCGGAACTCAGTGATCGCGGGGGGACCTCTCTGTGGAGGTCTCGCTTTACCGATGAAGGAACGTACCTGGAGGGAGGGCAGGAAGAAGACGCCCTTGAAGAAGCCTGCAGAGCGATCTCCCAACAGATCGCACGAACCATCGCTTCCCTGGAGCTATGAATACAAAAAACCCTCTTTACCTGGATAAAATGATCGTTCTGCTGGCCGGAGCAGAGGTGTATCTCATTGAAGAAAAACTCGCGGAGCTTCGCCTGGAACTGAGAGAACATGAAACGATAAACTATGCGTCGTACAACTGTGACGATTCTGTAAATCTTGATGATATCGTTGCGCTGTGCAACACCCTCCCTTTTCTGGGCGAACGCAGAATCATCGTGGTCAGGAATATCCACAAGATACCGGTAAAGCATCTCCAACAACTCATCGATTATCTCCACGATCCGTCTCCATCAACCACACTGATTCTCACGGTGGAGGGAGACAAGATCCCCCAGGAGATCAGGAAAGCCGTCTCACACCATGGTGAGATCATGGTTTTCGAACCGCTGAAGGGACGTGATCTCATCACATGGATACAGGCCCGATCACGGCGACACGGAAAGGAGATCGATCGCGATGCGGCATACCTTCTCAACGAGGTTACCGGATCAAACCTCTGGTTCATGGCCGCGGAAATCGAAAAATTGAGCCTCTATGCAGGATCTCGCCCCACCCTCGAGCTTTCAGATGTGGAAGATCTCGTGGTGAGGTCCCAGGAACCATCGATCTTCACCTTCATGGACTCCTTATTCGACAGGAAAAAGGATACCCTGTTCAGACTCTACGAGATTGAATCCTCAGGCGTTCCTGAACTCGAGATCATCAAGCGTATCGCAAACCAGACGATTCTCCACTACAGGCTCCTGTTCGGGAATAAAGAGAAAAAAGCCGATATTCACCCGTTCGTGGAGAAGAAAATCCTCACCAGAAAAGGAACGCTGAGTAGTTTACAACTCAGGTCTCTTCTTCACGACATCAGGCAGATGGAGCACCGGGTCAAAACGGGCATGAGCGTGCAACCTTATGTGTCACTGTGTGAAACCCTCGGAAAATTTCTCTCTCCGAGAAGATCTAAGCGAGGCTGAGCAAGACAGAAGGGCTCTAGGATACTGATGCGTGATATTTTCTGGTAAGCTTCGATATTTTCCGGGATGCTGTGTTTCTGTGGAGGATACCCTTGTTTACTGCGCTGTCCAGCTTTGCAACAGTGAGCTGAAAGTTAAGAGCTGCTTCCGTGGTATCTTTCTCTTCGAGGGCGGAGAAAATCTTTTTCATGGACGTATTGATGGCTGATTTGTAGCTTTTGTTCCGCAGCCGTTTCTTTGCACTCTGTTTCTGCCTCTTCAAGGCAGAAGGATGATTTGCCATTGTCTGTCGTTCCTCCTCCCCACGTTTCTTTCCGGGTGATTTTCTATAACGAGGCTTCTCTCATATGTCAAGGGATTTTCCATGAAACCCTCTTCCATCCACGGAAGACTCACCGATGTCTGTGGCACGACACGAAATGTCCGGTATTCCTCTCAACAAGTTCCGGGGTTTCTGCAATACACTGTCCATCAGCCCAGGGACATGCAGGCGAATACGGACATCCTTTCTGAAGATCATCCCCGTTAGTTTCCAGGAGATTACCGGTGACGTGGTTTTTTCGGATTGTTCTCTGGGGTGAAGGTTCGGGAACCGACTCCATGAGACACCTCGTATAGGGATGTTGTGGCGAGGCAAACAGGGTATGCGCATCGGAAAGCTCAACGATTCTGCCACGGAACATCACTGCTATGCGGTGGGAAAGGTATCCGACGACTGCGAGATCGTGTGATATGAAGATATATGACAGCCTGAGTTTCTCCTGGAGATCCACCAGGAGATTGATCACCTGTGCCTGAATTGAAACATCGAGGGCAGAAACAGGTTCATCGCAGATCAGGAGTCGCGGATTGACGGAAAGTGCTCTTGCTATGCAGATCCTCTGTCTCTGACCCCCCGAGAATTCATGGGGATACCGGGAAAGCATGTCTTCACTCAGCCCCACCATTTCCATGAGGTCAACCGTCCTGCGCGCAATGTCCTTCTTCGACCCCATGGTATGAATGATCATGGGCTCTGCAATGATGGACGCCACTCTTTTCCTCGGATTCAAGGAACCGAACGGATCCTGAAAGATCACCTGCATCCCCTTGCGGATTTTCCTGAGATCTTTTCCCCGGGCTTTCCTGAGGTCTTTTCCCTCGAACACAATCGTTCCTGCATCGGGTTTTTCCAGCATGAGAACCAGCTTTGCGAGGGTGGTCTTTCCACACCCTGATTCACCCACCAGCCCCAGGGTCTCGTCGGCAGAAACATCCAGATCGACACCATCCACTGCCGGGATCAGGCCGGTAGACTTGCCGAAGACCCCGGATTTCAAGAGAAACGCCTTCTTCAGTCCCCTTACTTCAAGCAGACGATCATTCACGGAGCATACCTCCAGCACCGGACAAGGTGAAGAGGTTCGGGCCTGAAGGGGGGTGGAGTTTCCTGTCGACAGATCTCCATGACCTCGGGACACCTGGTATTGAAGGAGCAGCCTTTCGGCATGTTCCGCGCCGTGGGAACGTTCCCGGGTATGGCATAGAGCCTTGTTCCCCGAACCTTTTCTCCCATGCGGGGAATGGATTGCATGAGCCCTTTTGTATACGGATGCAGGGGGCACGAAAAGATGGCCTCAACCCCGGCGTGTTCCACGACGTGTCCGGTGTACATGACAGCCACATCCTGGCATGTCTGCGCAACGATGCCGAGATCGTGGGTCACCATGATGATCGACGTTCCAGTCTCTTCTTTGAGGGTATTCATGAGACGCAGTATCTGAGCCTGTGTGGTCACATCCAGGGCCGTTGTCGGTTCGTCCGCGATCATGAGCATCGGCTGACATGCCAATGCCATGGCAATCATGACACGCTGGCACATTCCTCCACTGAGTTGATGGGGATAATCTCTAACTCTCTTCTCAGGAGAAGGAATGCCAACCTTTTTCAACATATCGATAGCCACCTCTCTTGCCTGTGCTTTCGTCCCTGCACGCCTCTTTTGGTGGAGAGTCACCACCTCAGCGAGCTGAGATCCTATGGTGAAGACCGGGTTGAGGGAGGTCATCGGCTCCTGGAAGATCATGGATATGCTGTTTCCACGGATCTGACGTATCTCGCGTTCTGTGAGGGTCAAGAGGTCTCGTCCCTGAAATCGTATCGAGCCCTTCACGATCCTGCCTGGAGGATTTGGGATGAGCCTGAGGATAGAGAGCGCAAGAACGGTCTTTCCACATCCGGATTCACCAACAATACCCAGGGTTTTTCCGCTTTTGAGCACCAGATCTATACCGTCCAGAGCACGGACGATTCCATCATGGGTAAAGAAATGGGTATGAAGGTCTTCTATAATAAGCAGATCCCCATTGCCGGTATCCTGACTGACTGGGGCGTGGGTGACTGCGTCCTGTTTTTCAGTATCCATTTCCCTCTCTTGAGTCATCCCGGAGTGCGAGAACTTCTCTTTTCCTGGATATTACGGCATTCCCGACGATCACGGTTCGGCATAGAGCACCCTCTTTTCTCCGGAGGAAAGGAGAAAGTGAACCTGCGTCACTCCTTCCTTGCGCGCAATTTCCGATGCGATCTCAGAAAAAAGTGTTGTTTCAACAGGTTCGACGAGAGAAATGACCCGCTCATCCTCTGTGGATCCGGCGTGAAAAGAGATGATGTGCCCGGGTACTACAGCATACCCGCACCCGCCCAGGCCACAGCAGGATGTGTCTGTCACTGCATGACCGACGAGATAGAGGATTTCCCCCTGTGGATGGGGAAGCGTGTCCTTTTTCGTTATTACATAAAACCCCCCGATTGCATTGACTTCCTCATTCAGAACGGGGTGTACATATTCCATGCCCATATAAACATCCTTTCATGCCGGGACTAGGCCATCATAATCGATCAGCTCGGAGAACTTGTCAAGCAAGGGTTTTCCTGGCGTCAGACGTTGATTTTTGTTTCACAATACAGTTAAAGTTTGTATATCAGAGCACCGATGAACCATGTAATGAGGAGCACCCAGGGGATGCATCTTACTATGAAAGGTATCGGAAGATGAGCCTATTCGGGAGTCTGTTCGGGAGGAAAAAATCCTCCAAAGAGATTCTAGCCTGTGAGAAAGCACTGGAAAAACGACCAAACGATACAGTGCTGCTGAAGAAGCTCGGCGACCTCTATCTCAAGGCAAACAAGCTCGATTACGCTTCTGAAGTCTACGTCAGACTCGGTGATACCTATAGCGGCAAGGGGTTCTATCCCAAAGCGATTGCCCTGTACAAACAGTCGCTCAAGATCAACCCTGGATGGGAGACCCCCTATGAAAAACTCGCAGATCTCTATCAGGTCCAGGGATTTGCTCGAGAGGCAGCGACACAGTACATCAAGCTCTCGGAGATCCTGGAGAAAAGCGGCCAGAGTGAGTCTGCGATTGTGTATATGCAGAAAGCGGCCGAGCTCGATCCTGCTCATGCACAGATCAATAAGAAAGTCAGGAGCTTTGCTGTTCGCGAAAAGGATATGACAGAGCCGTTGCCCAACATGGGAAAAGCCCCTGTTGTGGAGAAAACGGACTTTTACGATCTGAACGAGGAACTGGATATCGAGATTGAGGATCTCGGTCTTGACGAATCTTTTCAAGAACAGGAAGACACCACCGGTGTCGAGTCGGTTTTCAGGGCGATAGAAGAAAGCGCCCTGGAGGAAGGGAGGGAGGATCCCCTGTTTCTTTACAATATGGGGCTGGCCTACCGAGAAACAGGCCTTCTGGATGAGGCCATCGATTCCTTCAAACGGGTGGTTGCCACTGGTCAGAGGCTTTTCGATGCCTACATCATGCTGGGCATCACGTATCGGGAAAAAGGCCTCTTCACGGAATCTCTTCAGGCCCTGAAAGACGGGGCAACCCTGGATGAAGCCTCCACAGTCATGAAGATAGGGATTCTCTACGAAATCGCGCAGACCTACAAGGCCCTCGGTGATAACCAAAATGCGCTGTCAGTGTTCCGTGAGATACAAAAAGAACACAAAGATTTTAAAGATGTGGAGCTCGAAATCGTGCGACTGGCTGGTGGAGGATAACATGGCCGTCATCAATTATTCGAAAAAAGAAATCTCTGCGAAGATCGTGTACTACGGTCCTTCACTGTGTGGAAAAACGACCAACATCCAGTCCATCTATGCAAGCATAAAACCTGACCAAAAGGGAAAGCTTGTCTCCTTGGCAACCGAAGCAGACCGTACGCTGTTCTTCGATTTTCTTCCCATCGAGATTGCCAATATCCGTGGATTCAAAACTCGTCTCCATTTCTATACCGTTCCAGGACAAGTTTACTACAATTCCACACGACGGGCCGTCCTTACGGGAGTGGACGGTATTGTATTTGTTGCAGACTCACAACGCGACAAGATGGAAGAAAACATCGAGAGCTTCAACAACCTCGAGGAAAACCTCAACTACTACGGGAAAAGCATCAAGAACATCCCCCTCATTATACAGTATAACAAGCGGGACCTTCCCGATGTACTTCCCGTCCCAGAGATGAACCAGATCTTGAATCCAGATGGATATTCCTATTCTGAGTCGGTTGCCACAACCGGAGAAGGTGTTCTGCAGACACTGACAGAGATCACCAAGATGGTGCTCAAGCATATCGAAATGGGAACAAGTGGGAAGCAACAGCGACAGGTGAAATCTCCAGAGGAAAAACCCAAGCCCATACACGAGTATGCCTCCGAAGGAAGGATCCCCCCAGAAGATCATACCCCCGCCGATCAGTCCGTGAAAGATGATGCTCAGATCACGCTCCCGAATGAGGTCGAACCGCCACTTCCCGGCATGGCGTCGATGCCCGGAGGACGCATCCAGATCGTAGGTACCGAGCCGGCTGAGATCATATCGGTCAATGCCATCAGTGTGCCACTTCGGCTGAAGATCGAGGGCGACGATGGGGTCTATCGAATAACGTTGGCGATAAAACTGGACAACCTTACCAGAGAGGAAAAATGAAGTGGCATCGACATCGCTCCTCACGGGATACCTCCCCTCACACCTGCTGAAAGATCTCGAAATCTACTGGCCGTCGGTGGCCGCAGCCTTGGGAAATGGTTATTTCTTGGTGATCATGACAACAATCATCGCCTTTGTTGTTATCGGAATCTGCATGATCATCAAGTATGCCCCTCTCTTTCTGCATGATCTGAAGACTATCTCCAACAATGAATTACCCGATGTTGGGCTGAAATTATGGATAGCGCTCATTCTAGCCGTCCCGATCTTTTTTGATGCAGGGCCTATGATCTTTGTCCTGTGGTGGTTTCTCATCCTCTGGGGATACCTGCTCCGTTCGGAAAAGAGAATTGTCTACGTCTTCACATCCTTCGTCTTTCTCTCAAGCTGGTTCTCGCTCCTGGGTGCCGGGTTGATCACCTATGCACAAACCCAGGTAAACAAGGAACTCTTTGCGGTGGAATACGATATCGCCACCCAGAAAGACATCCTGTCTCTGACTTCATGGATTCAGAATAACCCAGCCGACGCGGAACCCATGAACACCAAGGCTCTCCTTGAGATCAGGAACGGCAACTACACAGATGCAGTGAGACTGCTGGGCAGGAGTATCGACATTGAACCAGCCAATCATCGCTACTTCAACCATCTCGGTATCGCCCTCACGGGCATGGAAAAACCGAGAGATGCGATTCATGCCTTCCAGAACGCTATCGCCTTGAAGAGCGACAGCATGCTCTATTACTACAACCTGAGCAGGCTCTACCAGTCAATGTACAACCTTTCCGCCTCAGAACAAGCCATACAAAAAGCCAGCAATCTGAATGCTAAAGGTGTCCGGATGCTGCTTGACAACGAGAACAAAGACTCCATCAAGCGGTATATCATCGAACATGTCCCCGTTACCCGTCAGCTCTCCCGGCAGATGCGTACCTCCCCTGAGCTCAAGTATACTGCCGACATCCTCTGGGCTATGGGTTTCGGCATCATTCCCAGGAATATGAGCATCTACCTGGTTCTTGGGATCATACTCCTTCTCTTCATCCAGGGGCACATCCGCGAAGAGAGGTACACAAAACGCTGCCACCGATGCGGGAATTGCTTCTATGCAGGGACCGAATCCAAGGGTGGATTGCCCATATGCCTCCAGTGTCACTGGATCGACACAAAATCAAAAAAACAGATGAACGCACTCATGCATGCCAAGGCTGAGGAAATTAAGCACTACCGCGAGAGCCTTTTCACCAGAACCTCAAGACTCGAGCTCTTTCTTCCCGGTCTTGGATCCTTTACGGGAAATAAAACCTCTTTAGGGGTCCTGCGGATTATCCTTCTGAGCGTGGCCCTTGTCATGATTACAACAGGCGGTCAGTTCATGTTTTCCATTGTCCCCACAGGCCTTGATTTCACCGTCTCGGTGAGAATACTGGGGCTCTTCCTGCTGGGATTCCTCTACTGGAGAGCCTACAAAATGCCGCCTGTGCGGTACGGGGTGTAACATGGCCTTACTGGGAACCCTCAAGGGATTTGGTGTCACCGAGATCTTTCAGCTCATCTCACAGCAGATGAAAACTGGATCGCTCATCCTTTCCTCCCCCAAGGCAAAGGTCACTATCGCCTTTGAAAACGGGGTTATCGTGGGTATCATCTCAGACAAATGGGATATGGACCCCCGTGCAGAAGTTCTCCTGAAAGCCGGATTCCTTCGAGACAAAGAAGTGAAGGCCGCCTTCGAACAACAGAAGAAAAATGCTCAGAAATGGCACGAAATTCTGATCTCCCAGGGTAATCTGAAGGAGTCATTCATTGCAAAGGCGACCAACGTAGTTATCAAGCAGATACTCTTGGATATCTTCCAGTGGAGAGAGGGCAGTTACCGATTCGAAGACTGGGATCTTGAAACGGAAAATATGCTCATTTGCCACATTCAGACGGAAGGTGTGATCCTGGATACCTTGCGCATGATCGATGAGTGGCCCATGATCAAGCAGAAAATCCCACCTGTGGATTACTGCCCGGTGACCATCATGTCTTTGACCGAGGAGATCGTCGCAAAGCACCATCTCTCGGATGTGGACATGCATATCTTTGATCTCATCGATGAAAAGAACACCATCGAAAGTATTGTCATGAAGTCCCTGGAGCCCCCCTTTGAAGCACTGGGTTCCCTGGTGAAACTCATTGACCTGGGCCTCATTGAGGTCTTTCCCGAGGGCACAAAGGAAAAGCGTGATTTCTCCTCGGCGAGAAATGCCTTCTTCAGATTCCTTGCCCAAGCCTCCATATTCATCCTCTTCGGTCTCGCCCTGACTGGTCTTGTCATGGTGGGAGAACCAAGGATAACCCGGGAACTCATCCCTCAAGAAATCACGAGCATTCTCGACCACCAGAAGGCTCTCTCGAAAGAAATCAAGAGCCTGGAGCGACTGCCTTCAACGCGAGATAGAGATAGCTATGTCCATTGAGCCGAAGCTTGATCGGAGTGAATGCAACATCGAGGTGTGTTTTCGGTAAAGACACCTTATCATCCAGGGAACAGCGCAGGGTGTGAAACGTCCTGTTTGAGTGCCTGAGAATAAGCTTTACCATTCCGGATTTATCTTTTCTCCTGCTCACGATCTCCATTCCCGGCATATAGAATACGGGCTCAGGGTTGCCCTCTCCGAAGGGAGAGAGAAGCTCCAGTTCATCCATCAGAGCTGGGGTAAGATCAAGGGGAGAGATTTGGAGATCAACCTCAAAAGGCGATGCCATGTCGGTAGACTCGCGTAATATGACCTCATTCAGCGCCAGGGAAAAATTCGCGATGTTCTCCTCATCGATACTGAGGCCCACGGCCATCTTATGACCGCCATATTCTCTGAGCAGATCTGAAACTTCTGAAAGACTGGCGTGCAGATCGATTCCACTTATGGATCTGCCCGAACCGATGCCCACCCCCTTCACTATGGACAGGACAATGGCGGGTCGTGAGAACAGCGATACGAGGCGGGAGGCGACAATTCCCAACACGCCTATATGCCAGTCCTGATGCGCAACAACAGTCACCCCTTCTAACTGATGAGATTCTTCAAGAAAGTTCAATGCCTGCTCGATGACTTTCTGCTCGTGCATCTGTCTGAGCCGATTGAGCTTGTCAAGTTCCGTAGCAAGAAGAATGGCCTCCTGCTCATGCTGCGTGGTGAGTAGATGAAATGCTTTCTTCGCGTCTGCTATACGGCCTGCAGCGTTAATTCTCGGGCTGAGAATAAAACCAAGGTCGCGGGAAAGCACCTCCTTTCTGATGCCGGAGACCTTCACAAGGGCAGAAATACCAACACGCCCGGAAGAATTGAGCACATTCAAACCTTCCTTGACGAGGATTCGGTTTACTCCATCCAAACTGACAGCGTCGGCGACCGTAGCCATGGCCACAAGATCGAGTTCATCTCTCAGATTCGGCAGATTGTTCCAGCCAAGCTCTCTCAGGAGGGTTCGCAGAGCCACGATCAGGTGAAAAACCACCCCAGCTCCACAGAGATCTTCTCCCTTGAACATACACCCGCTCTGCTTGGGATTGATAACACTGTGCGCATCTGGGACCAATCCATTGGGTTCGTGATGATCCGTAATTATGACACTCATGCCCAGAGAACCAGCGTAGGCAACCTCCTGCCGGGCTGTTATCCCACAATCCGCGGTAATGAGGAGAGTCACCCCCTCATCATGGAGTTCCTTAATCCCTCTCATGTTCAGACCGTATCCCTCTGTTATCCTGTCAGGAATAAAGATCATCGGGGGTCTGCATCCGATCTGAACGAGAAAGCGATGCAACAGGGCTGCGCTGCACACACCGTCAACGTCATAGTCCGTAAACACCCCAATTGTCTCCTCGGCCTTGATGGCTTCGACAATCCGTTCGCATGCTCGGGGGATGCCTTTCATGGCTATGGGGTTTCTGAGCTGACCGAGATGCGGGCAGAGGAAACTCATGAGTTCATCAGGGTCTTCAATCCCCCTGCTCCACATGAGTGACCTGAATGTCGAAGAGAACTTCGTGCCCGGAAGAAGTGCCGGATCAACATGCCCCTTGATCACCCATTGGGGAGAAATGGTTACCATGTGTCCCTCATTACCTCTGAGAGCATCTGCAAGTCAAGGTGTGAGAGCCTTCTGGAAAAGAGGCCGTCCTGTCTCGTTTTTCTCGTCGTCGAAAAATCGTGTCTAACGCCTGAACCCGTGTCGATATGATCACTCCGGGCCATGGGGCAAATCTCCGCGGAAAACATGTTCGATTTCCCTATGCGTATGCAGCATGTCCTGAGGCTTCACCTCCATGGTAATAGTGGAGTCGTATCCGTTCTCTTTGAGTGATGAGAGGATGGCACGGTATTCCACGATGCCTTTTCCCAGGGAAAGATGCAGATCATCGTGTACGCTTGTGCCTCCAAGGTTATCATGAACATGGATGTGACTTATTCTGGGAAAGCAGTACCTGATAAAGTCAAAAGAGGTGTTCTTTTTGGAAAGAAGTTGGCCATGACCTATATCAAGGGTCATCTTCAGTTCGGGAATCGCATCGAATGCCAGTGCAAAGCTGTCGTGACGCTCACTCAGATTCTCAATACAGAGGACCACTCCATGAACCATCGCATATTCCACCAGCTCTGCCAGAATAGGAAGCTTTGCATCAATGAGCCCGTGGGGAGCCCATCTCTTGTCGATCCAGAAATGGAGCGTGCTCTTTGCTATTCCAAGCGCACCGGAGAGATCAACGAGCTTCTTGATTCGGGGAACAAATTTCTGCTTGAGCACCTCCACATCAAAGGGGTTGTCCTCGTTGGGATAATGGGCGAGATAGGAGATGCCATAGAGACTCTTGAGACGAAGATATTGGCTCAGGTTCGCTTCCACCTCGCCTGGATCATTCAGAGATATCTCTGCAAATGGATACCCACGTTCACCGATCTCTCGGATTTGTTCAATGGTATGGGCTCTTCCACCAATACTGGGCATGTGCTCTTTCCCCTTTCAGCTCCAGTTCCCGTGCACTCAGTTTATTCCTGTTTTTCCCGAGTGTTCCCCTGTTTGCTCCCCTGTGCGTTCTCGCTCCTTGCACGGAGATCTCTTTCCAGATCACCTCCAGATCTCCAAACCCAGCAGGTATCAATGAGGTAGCGCTCATCGAGACCCCGTGACGCTTGTTCGAAGGTAAGGGGTTTACTCACCCTCCATGCCCAGTATCCCTGCACGCACGACGGTGCCATCGCCAGGAGCAGGGCATTGAGATGAGCGCACCCGTGGGGTCCTCCGAAGTTCTTCTTTACCATGTCCGAGAAACCTGGAGCAATCCTCTGCCCGATAATCTGTCTCAAACTATCCCGTGTCTGGTCGCATTGAGTGCGCGGCACATGCTTCATGTCCACCTCAAGATCTCGGATGACAAGCTCCGGCCCTTCCACAAGCAGCCTGAGGATGATCTCGTGGACAATGAAGGGGGGGATCTTCTCTCCGGTTTCCACCGAGAAACTGTCCACACATCGTTCATCCCTAAGGATCCCCTCTACCATGATGATCTCATCCTTCACGTGAAAGGTCGTGCTCGTAATGCTCCTTCTGTGAAGTGCTGCGTTCTTTTCGCACGAAAGACCCCTCATCTGGTTCTCTCCTTTTTCCTCTCAATTTACACTCTACCTCACGGGAGTTTCGATGATCCCTGCGGCGAGAATAGCATTCTGAGCGTCATACAAAGCAGCAAGCTGTCCCGGAGCGACAATCCCCGTGTACCCGACCTCAATACATCCCCCGTCAGTGGAAAGGATGCGTGCAGGAACAGGGTTCTGTCGATACCTGACCTTGACGAAAACCGACGCGTCACTCTCGAGTACTGATGCTTTCATGTAATTTAACCCGGTGACACGAAATCCCGTGTACGGCCACTGATCGAGGTTCCCGACCGTAATAGTATTATCAGAGATCTCTTTTGACAAAACATAGACCTTTCGTCCAAACCCTGTTCCGAGGCCTTTGCGCTGCCCCGGGGTGTAGCGAATAACCCCCCGATGGACACCGAGAATCCGCCCCTCGAGATCCAGGATTCTCCCCGGGACAGGAGTATGGCCAGTAGAGGAACAGACAAAGGGCACATAGCCACCACGGGGGACAAAGCAGACATTCTGTGATGGCCTGATGTTCGACCGAGGTATCCCGCTGGCCTTCACCAGCTCCCGGGCCTGGGAACGCGTTATCTCTCCAAGGGGGAACAACGCGTGCATGAGATCCTCCTGCGAAAGAAGCCCCAGAAAGTACTCCTGGGAGTTCGCTTCCCGCGCCTGCATGAGGTAGTATCTCCCCTGTGACGTTCCCTTTTGTGCGTAGTGTCCGGTCGCCATTGCATCGGCACCCAGAGCAGAGGCCTGTTTCATGAACACCCTGAACTTGATGTCTCTGTTGCACACTGCACAGGGATTTGGTGTCTTCCCGTGCAGATATTCTCTGAGGAAGTAGGCGGGAATGGATGAAAATTTCTTACGGACATCGAGAACATGGTGGGCAACTCCGAGGTGCCGGCAGAGATGCGCAGCGCTTTCAAGATGAACTCGATCCGGGACCCCTTCATCGAGGAGCAGGGTAATGCCCATGATCTCTTCGCCCTGTTCATGGAGAATCAGGGCTGCTGCCGTGGAATCATCCCCACCCGAGAGAGCAACGGCGATCATCAACTCGCATCGCGGCTGTCTCGGTAGGGATCCACGAAAAGCTCCATGCCGCTGACATCTTTAACTACCACGGCATCGCCCTTCTTGAGGGTCTGGGGTCCTTGCGCGTTCCAGTATTCTCCGTTGCAGAAAACTTTGCCGGATCCATCCTCATTCCAGCTGTAGACAATAGCTTTCTCTCCTCGCAACCCCTGGTATCCACCCCCCTTGGGTGTGATCCGATGAGCCTTGACAACCAGATAGACACACATAACGAAAAATGCTGCAAAGAAAAGCGTTATCGGCAGTATGATCGCCCAGGAAACCTGTGCATAGAGCTCAGGCGTCCTGAATAAGAGAACAGAACCAAGGATCATAGAAATTACCCCTCCTGTGGTGAGTAGTCCGAAGCTTGGGACCTTGATCTCTGCAATGAACAGGATCATGGCCAGGATAATAAGTGCCATCCCGGCAAAATTCACCGGTAGCGTCTGGAATGCAAAGAAGGCCAGAATCAGCGAGATTCCTCCGATCACACCCGGGAGAATCGCTCCTGGATTCGAAAGTTCGAAGTAGATGCCTGCAAGGCCGATAAGCATGAGGATATAGGCGACGTTGGGATTGGATATGGCTGAGAGAATCCGATACCTGAGACCCATGGGATTCTCAACGAGTCGTGCTTCCTTTGTGCTCAGCTCGAAGGTAGTGGAATCCTTTTTCACGATCCTCCCATCGATCTGCTTCAGAAGGTCTTCCATGTTCTCCGCAACGATGTCGATCACACCGAGTTCAAGGGCTTCGGTTGCCTGCGTCGAGATACTCTTTCTCACTGCGTCTTCTGCCCACTGTTCGTTTCTGCCTCTTTCTCGCGCGATGCTCTTGGCATAAGCTACGGCATCATTGGTAACCTTTTCCGCCATGGTTTCGTCCTGGCCTTCCTGCCCTTCTGTTCTCCCGATGCTGACCGGATGCGCTGCGCCAAGGTTCGTCCCCGGTGCCATGGCGGCGATGTCGGATGCGAGGGTGATGATGGCCCCTGCGGATGCGGCCCTGGCGCCTTTTGGGGAAACGTAGACGATCACCGGGATAGGAGCATTCATGATCTTCTGGATAATATCTCTCATGGCTGTGTCGAGCCCCCCGGGAGTATCCAGACGGATAATGACGGCAGCCAGATTGAGACTGATCGCCTCATCGATGTTTTCGATGATGTAGGACGCCACCGGGGGGCTTATGGCATCCTTGACCTCGATGACATACAGCTCCTGTGCCGTTGCGGAAAAAGCAAGAAAAAGCACTATGCTCGCGAGGAGGACCAGAATCCTCAGCGAACTCGTGGCATACCGAGAAAATCCATTACGTTCTTTATGTCTTCCCATACGTCCCTCTTCTTTGCTGGATTTTGTAACAGGTAACTCGGGTGGTATGTCGGCATGAGCTGTATCCCTCTGTATGAGAAGAAGCTCCCCCTGAGACGGGAGATGGGTTCCCTCGTATCGAGGAGGGTCTGAGAGGCGACCCGACCCAGCGCAACGATGACCTGTGGTTGAATAATTTTAATCTGGCTTACGAGAAAACCCATACACTGATTGATTTCCTCAGGCAGGGGATCTCTGTTCTGCGGAGGTCTGCATTTCAGGATATTGGCAATGTAGACTTCGGGGCGTTTAAGCCCCATGCCTTTTTCAATGATATCCGTCAGAAGGCTTCCGGCAGGTCCGACAAAGGGCATCCCGGTATTGTCTTCCACTGCTCCTGGAGCTTCCCCGACGAACATGATCCTGGCCTGGGGATCTCCCTTGCCAAATACCAGATTCTTCCGCACCTTCCCCAGCGGGCATCTGACACAACCCAGAGCTGCCTCGTTCAGACGCTCGAGTTCCCGTTCCGGGTTCAGGAGTTCCGGTATATCGGGCAGCATCAAATAGGGGCCGGACCAGAGTGCCTCTTCGCGTAACACATGGAGTACCTGATCTTTCACAATCGTTCTTTCACAAAATCCAGTATCTTATGCGCAAGGGTGTCCTTTGCCATGTGTTCGAAGTCATACAGAACACCCTCGGGGGAGAGGACAACGCCGCTGTTGGTATCGGAACCAAACCCGCTTCCAATCGTTCCCACGCGGTTGGCTACGATCATGTCAAGTCCCTTTCTGCGCATCTTTTCCTGAGCATAGTTGCGAATATTCTCTGTCTCGGCAGCAAACCCGACAAAGACCTTTGATTCCTTTTGTGGCCGAATGGTGGCAAGAATATCAGGACTGGATGACAGTTCGAGGGTCGTACCCTTGGTGCCTTTCTTTATCTTCGTGGAACTGTACCTGCTCGGCACGTAATCCGCTACGGCCGCAGCCATGATGAGTACATCCGCTTCCTGAAGCTGTTCCATGACAGCATCGAGCATCTGTGATGCTGTTCGCACCTGAATGATCTCGGCCCACGGAGCAAACGAGAGAGCAACAGGTCCGCTTATCACCTTCACCTGCGCCCCGCGCAGGCATGCCGCTTCGACAATGGCACAACCCATCTTGCCGGTAGAGCGGTTCGTGATGTACCGGACAGGGTCGATGTCTTCACAGGTGGGACCGCAGGTCACCAGGACCTTGATACCCGTGAGATCACCCTTTGACAGGAGCTTCTTCACCTCCGCCACGATACGCTCTGGATCGGGCATTCTCCCTGCTCCTTCCCACCCGCATGCGAGTTCTCCGGATACCGGATCGAGGATGTGAACCCCTCGCCTCCTGAGCGTTTCCAGGTTTTCCTGCGTTGCTCTGTTGGTGAGCATATTCACATTCATGGAAGGACAGACAAGGATTGGTGCCCTGGTTGCGAGACAAGCACAGGAAAGCAGATCATCCGCGAGACCACAGGAGAGCTTAGCAAGAAAATTCGCCGTGGCGGGAGCTATGAGGAACAGGTCTGCACGATCGGCCAGGGAAATGTGCTCTATTTCATACCACTGGGTGTTCACGTTTCCGAACATCTCGCAGTGCACCGGGGTTCCTGCAAGGGTCTGGAGGGTCAGCTCCGTGACAAAGTGCCTGGCATCCTCGGTCATGACCACATGAACATTGAGGGAAGCTCCCTTGAGTGCCCTGATGATCAGCGGGGCCTTGTATGCAGCAATGCCCCCCGTAATCCCGAAGACGACCGTTCTGGCTTCTACATCTTTTCCTGTGGAACCACCCATATCTCGACCCTTGTTCCGAGAGGATGTTCTGTTATCAACAAGGATGCGATCCTCTCGCGTTTCTTGAAAAACATCTTGATTGAACCTTGGAATTTATAGTGATTCAGGGCAACCCACCCATCCGAATACATCGAGGTGGCAAAGAACTGAGAGAGGGTTTCACTCTCTATCCTTCCGGAGAGCATGAGCCTCCCGTGACCATTAGTGATGTACGATTCCTTGTGAACACGCACCAGATCACCGGGGATGAGGACATCGCCGAAATCGAGATAGCGCGATGAAGCTTGAACGGCAGGGGCAGGAGAGAAACCCGGCAAGCTTTCCTTCATTCGTGCGCAGCCCGTAGCAAGCAGAGAAACCAGCACGAGGCCCGTAACCATGAACACTATCTTTCTTTGCATCTCTGTCCCTCCCTTATAAAAATGGATTGTACCTGCGTTCTGAACCAATTGTCGTCGCCGGACCATGACCGGGAAGCACCTTCACCTCATCACCGAGGGGAATCAACTGTGTTTGGATGGAGTGGATGAGCGTGTGATAGTCTCCGCCGGGTAAATCCGTCCTTCCGATGGATCCTGCAAACAAGGTGTCTCCGGCAAAACAGAACTTCTTGTCAGCGGTGACCAGTGATATTCCACCGGGTGAATGCCCCGGGGTTTCGAGGACTGAAAGAGAGATCTTGCCGCAGGTAACGGTATCTCCATGGCTCAGAAACCGATCCGGCTCTGGTGGTTCGGCGACACTGATACCGAAAAGCCTCCCCATCTTGGAGGCACTCTGAAGAATCGCGAGTTCAGAAGAATGGATCATGATCTCGGCATTGGTGGCATCCTTGATATCCCTGATGGCCCCGATGTGATCGACGTGGCCATGCGTGTTCACGATACCGATCACATTCAAACTGTTTTTCTCAATCTCTCGCAGTATCTTCTCTCCTTCCCCGCCCGGATCGATTACGAGAGCATCTCTGGTTTCTTTGTCTGCAATGATGAAACAGTTCGTCATGAACTCGGTGACTACGACCGTATTCAACAGCATCAAGCCCTCCCTGGTGATGGGTAACATAGATGGAGTTTGAATTTCTGATGTATGGTTTCCATATCATCACAATAGTATACCGATGGGCTTTGGTCAACTGGCATCACCCTTACAAAAGGCGGGCTCTCGAGAAACCCCTCCTGTGTCGTGTGGGAAAATCTCTTTTGGCGCGATCAACCACTTGATTGAATCCATACTCGGGATCAAAATCTTCTTGATCGACAGGGACTATCAGGGATAGAGTCTCCCAGATGAAGTGAGACAGCACACACGGAGGAGTGAATGAACATCGGCATACCACGTGAGATTACACCCCAGGAATACCGGGTTTCCATTACCCCCGCCGGGGTACAAACGCTTCTCGATGCAGGTCACCACGTGTTTATTGAGCGAGGGGCGGGGCAGGGATGCTCACTCAGTGACGAGGACTACCGAAGAGCTGGAGCAGTCTGCCTGGACACAGCCGAAGAGGTCTATGGCTCTTCCGAGATGATCTATAAGGTGAAAGGCCCTCTGGCTCAGGAATACGATCTCCTCAGAGAGGATCAGATCCTGTTCTGTTACCTCCACTTGGCAGCAAATCAACCCCTTACCGAAATTCTCCTCTCCCGTGGCGTTACCTCCATTGCATTTGAGACCGTACAACAGCCTGATGGCCATCTCCCTCTCCTCGAACCCATGAGCGAGATAGCAGGCAAGCTCTCGGTACAGCAGGGATCCAGATACCTCGAAAAGATTCATGGCGGCTGAGGCATCCTGCTCGGGGGAATCCCGGGGGTGGAACGGGGATCTGTCCTCATCATCGGAGGCGGGACGGTAGGAATCAACGCAGCAGAAATCGCCACCGGGATGGGTGCACGCGTTTCCGTTCTCGAAAGAGACAAGACCAGACTGCAGTATCTCGTCGCACGGTTCGGCTCGGGAATAGACACCCTCTTCTCCACACCTGATTCTCTGGCCAAGTGCATCCAGAATGCGGATCTTGTCATCGGGGCAGTACTCATCCCCGGAGCATCGACACCAAAGATAGTCAGAAGAGAAAATCTCCTCACCATGAAGCACGCTTCGGTGATCGTCGATGTCTCCGTTGATCAGAGGGGGTGTTGTGAGACATCCCGACCGACCCATCATGACAATCCTGTGTACCAGGAAGAAGGCATCATACACTACTGCGTGGCTAACATGCCGGGGAGCGTCCCCATCACCGCCACCTGGGGACTTTCAGGGGCAACCCTTCCCTACGCCGCGAAAATCGCCTCGATGGGCATTCCTGCTGCCTTCGAAGATCCGGCCATTGCACATGGTCTCAATGTGTATAAAGGCGCCATTACGTACCGCGCATTGGCTATGAGCCTGGAGATGCCCTACACAGACATCACGTTTTCCTAATGTTCGCACCCTTGCGGCGCCTTTATACCGTCTCCCCCGCATCATGTCTCCCGGTTAAGTTTTCACAGGCGAAATCCGATTACATGAAGAGTTATGGCACATGTACTCATAGTCGAAGATGACATCAATCTTGGGCAGATCCTTTTTCAGGAATTCAAGAAGCACAAGCATGACGTGGAGCTTGTGGACGAGGCAGAAGCTGCCCTGGCAAGATTGGACAAGTATGTCTACGATCTCATGCTCACCGATCTCAAGCTTCCGGGCATGGATGGGATCGAACTCTTAAAAAAGGCAAAGAAGCTCAGCCCCACGACGATTGTCATTGTTATGACGGGATACGCATCCATCGATACTGCTGTCGTTGCAATGAAGAACGGCGCACAGGACTTCGTGCAGAAACCTTTCGGGCTTCATGAAATCGTACAGAAGATCGACGATGCCCTGGCCATAAAGCGCATGAAGAACGAGATCGATTACCTCAGGCACAAACAGGAAGATATCATCTATCGCACCTCGGACATCATCGGCGAAAGTGCCCCTCTCAAGAGAGTCCTGAACATGGTGGAAAAGGTTGCAGGGGCAGACTCCACCCTACTCATTACGGGAGAGACCGGCGTCGGCAAGGGACTTATCGCGGGGGCCATTCACCACAACTCAAACCGCTGCACGAATAACTTCGTGCAAGTCAACTGTGCCGCACTTCCCCAGAATATCCTTGAAAGCGAACTTTTCGGGCATGAAAAAGGCGCCTTCACCGGAGCCATCAAGATGAGGACTGGGAGAGTGGAGCAGGCGAACATGGGCACGATCTTCCTCGATGAGATTGGTGACATGGACCTCACGCTGCAGTCCAAAATACTCAGAGTACTCGAAGAGCGTGAATTTGAGAGAGTTGGCGGAGAACGAACCATACGGGTGGACGTCAGGGTGATCGCGGCCACGAACCAGGACCTCATGAGTCTTGTCCAGCAGGGAAAATTCAGGGAAGATCTCTATTACCGGATCAACGTGGTGAATATCCACATTCCCCCCATCAGACAACGAAGGGAAGACATCGAGCCGCTCGTACAGTACTTCATCAGGAAATACTGCGGGGAGTTCAGAAAGACCCTTATGGAAATCGATTCCTCTGCGCTGTCAGTCATGCTTGAGTACGACTGGCCGGGCAATGTCAGGGAGATCAGAAACTGCGTGGAGAGGGCTGTCCTTCTTACGGAGGGAAGCATGATCCGCTCCCAGGACATCTCAATCAATCATGGTCAGAACCCACTCCCCAGAAAAGAGGAATCAGAGACCATGTCCTCTCTGGCCCTCTCTGAGCGGGATATCATCCTGGAGGCATTGCGCAAAAACGACTGGATTCAGAAAGAGGCGGCCAGTTCGCTGGGGATCAGCAAGCGGGTGATCCACTACAAGATCAGAAAGTATGGCATCACCCACCCGAGATGGATCAGAAACCGATAGTGTCCAGGTACAGAGATGTCACGTCGGGATCCAGCGTTTTTCCTGCAAGAGCATACACTTCCCTCAGGGCATCTCCATGACTCATCTGAGCCTTATGCAGCCTTGGAGATGTCATGGCATTGAACGTATCGATAACCCTCATGACCCGGGCAGACTGGGGGATCTCATCTCCTTTCATTCCGCGAGGATACCCGCTTCCATCGAGATTCTCGTGGTGGTAGAGGAGGAGATTTTCATCAAGGTCTAGCACGTTATATTCTTTCAGCATTCTGGCTGAAATGATCGTGTGGCCGTGTATTTTCTTTTTTTCAAATGGAGTTATATCTCCCTTGGTGAATATGCTGGTGGGAATCCCAAGGTATCCGATGTTGGCACACAGTGATGCATTGGCCCACTGATGGGCCTGAATATCGCTCACACCCATCTCCTTTGCCACGGTGTAGACCTGATCAGACACCCTAATGGAATAGCCCATGGGATAGCCGGCTCGAAGATCGATGAGGATCGATGCCGTTGCCAGAATGCTTATGAACCAGTTCCTGATATCGGAATCAAAGGCGGTTGCCACAGCCCACGCCGGGGTAACGTACGAAAGAATCCAGTCAGAGATGCCGGCGGGAAGCCCTTGATGGGTGATAAACCCAAGATCATTCCCCTCCCAGCTCACCGGCGTTCCCGGGGGGGAGTTTCTTATGGCAACTTCTTCTGCCTGGCACTGGATCTTGAACAGTTCGAGCAGATCGTTAATGACATCCAGGGACGGGCATGCCCTGAGGATGCGTTTTAACTCCAGCTCAAGGGAAAAATTCACGGCTTTCATCACATCTGTCTGTGAATACCTCGCCATGGGCAGAGTCCTTTTCTTTGCATACGACAAGGCCTGATGGACACAATTGATAAGTCCTTTTGCATCTTGTGCTTCATCGGGAAGCGTGGCGATGCCGATCTTCACATCTTCCGCAAGGTCAGTCCCCAGCTTGACGATGGCATTGTGAATCGCGGTAAGTGCGTCGATTGATGAGCATCCGGGCAGTATAATAAAAAAACTCATCTCCTCATAACGCAATACCTTGTCGTAACATCTCAGGCATTCCTGAATCCTCCGGGCAAGGGTCTTGAGAGCTCTTGCTCCTTCGGGAATCCGCTGGTAGAGACCCAAAATCACTGGATTCTGTATTTCAACGATGGCAACACTCAAAGGGAACGAGAGCCGCTTTGAGAGCTCTTCATACTGGTGAAGAACATCCAGGAGCAGATGCCGTTGAGGAATGTCCATGCGGATATCGAGGGCTCCATCGAAATCCCATTCAGTTTTCGTTCCGAATACTTCCTTGAGGATGTTTTCAGAACTCAGGAGAAGATGCTTCACGAAGACAAGGTCATTGACCGTGAAAGGCTCCATCTCCTTGCGGAAGAGTTCGAGACACCCAACGATCTTCGTGTCTATGTAAATGGGCAGACCGATCATGGAAGAGAAGTCAACGGGGAGATGGTCTTTTGAAAGCTCCATCTCGTCCAGATCAGGAACCAGAATAGGACGTGCAGTATCTCTAATGACACAGGAAAAAATGTCACCCTTGTCGATGTCTGAGGGTATTTCTCCCCGAAGTCCCTTGCAGAACCACAGTTCTTCAGGTTCCCAGAGGTAGACCAGGGCGGCATCATAAGGAGTGATATGCTCCATAAAATCGAGAAAAATGTCCGATACCTTGTCGATGTGAGCATCCATGTCTGTGAGCAGAGAAACCTGAAAGAGAAGCGGGATACGCGATGCATTGTCTCTGATGAAATCAGGAGTGAGTTCAAGGGTCTGATCGATCAGGTATCTTGACAATCTCTCTAACAGCATCCTATCACCCGTATACCTCACCCAGAGCCACAGTACACCCCTCGCCGTGAAGGGGGAAAACCGCTACATTCTGCACTGTATGTGCACCCAGTACACTTCAAATTCCCTGCACGCCTTTTTGAGATCCTGAAGCTCTCGAATTCCAAGTCTTGCAAGTTGTTCAAGAATCTCCCTGCGTGTCAGGCTCATACCTTTCCCCGTTTCTCGTCTGTAAAGTGCAAACATGATGCCACTGGTCAAGGAGCATCTAACCTGATGATATTCTGATTGAAGTTGGCTTTGTACGCTGAAGAAGATCCCTGTACTGTAGCGAGTAGAAGAACTTTTCTTACTTTTTATAAGAAATAAATTTCATACAGTGCACACAAATGCTGTAAAATGAAAATATCTGTATTCTTTGTCATGAGGCCAAAGACCCCCTTACCCCGAAGGAGATCCTTTCCATGTGACGGGGATGCCCATGATACGGAGCAGGCCAAAGTAGAGCAGCGCTCCCATGATGATACAGAAAATCAATATCCCGGCGCTGAAGACCGTGAATCCCTCCATCCAGAATTCCATCCTCAGAAACGGCAGCAGGAACGCACCCATAACAAGTGCGGCACCCGTCATCTTCAGAAACGATCTCCAGTGGCCGCTCCATGCGCTCACCCCGTTGCCGGTGAGGGACCGAGCGAGGACAACCAGCTGGAAAAACATGGAGAGGCTGCTGGCCAGGGCAATGCCTGCATGGTTCATCACCGGCATGAGCACCAGGCACAGGATCACGTTCAACCCGAGGGTGAGCCAGGCAACTTTTACCACGAGGCCAGCCCGTTGCATGGCATAGAGCGCCTGGGTGAAGATCCGCGACCACCCTACCGCACACAGACCAAGGGTGTACATCTGGAGGGCATACGCCGACGCGCTGACATCACTCGCGCTGAACTGGCCGCGCATGAAGAGAACGGCGAAGATGGGCTCAGCCAGCACGAAGATTCCCACAGAAGCAGGAATGACGAAGAGAGACACGGCTGATATCGCTCTTTTCAGGAGAGAGGAAACCTTATCCAGGTCCATATTCGCCGAGGCACTGCTCATGGCTGGCAGCATGACATTGCCCACGGCAAAGGCAAAGATGCCCAGGGGAAGTTCAGTGATCCTGTTGGCATAGTACAGATAGGAAACGCTCCCCGTGGCCAAGAGCGAAGCGAGCAGGGTTCCCACAAAGACGTTGATCTGGTAGACCGATGCTCCCAGGGCAGAGATTCCCATCAATCGTGACACCTGCCTGACCCGGGGATTGCCGAGATCTCTGCTGAAACCGAGGGGGACCTTGCGCCGTCTCAACGGAACGATCTGGATGGCAAGCTGGGCAATGCCTCCAAGGATCACCCCCACCGCCAGCGCATCCGCGGGCGATGAAAAGACCGGGACGAGAACATGGAAGATGATCGGCACAGAGATCATGAAGACATTCAAGAGAATCGGTGAGGCTGCGGGGGCGGCAAAATGTCCGAGGGAATTGAGAATCCCCATACACAGTGATACGATTCCGATCAGGAGAATGTAGGGAAACATGATTCTGGTCAGATGCACGGCCTCAGCGAAAACCGGCTGGTTGAGAAATCCAGGGGCAATGAGGGCGACCAGAGCGGGAGCGATCAACTCTCCCACAATGACCACAATCACGAGCAGGAGAAACATCAGGGTGAAGATGCTCCGGGAGAGCTCGAAGGCCTTCTCGATCCCTTGGCGAGCCCTCACCTCGGAAAAAACCGGCACGAAGGCGACACTCACGGCACCTTCGGCCATGAACCTGCGAAGGAGGTTGGGAAGCCTGAATGCGACGATGAATGCATCGGCGAGAAGGCCTGCTCCGAGAAGCCAGGCCATGACCACATCGCGGACAAATCCGAGAATCCTGCTGACACCGGTGAAGCCGCCCACGGTTACTGCATTTCTCTTGAAGCTGTCTACCGTCATCCTGGTATGGACGCTTTCGGTCTTCACATCGAAGAGTTATTCTCTGGATATCTGTGCCGCAACCCGGAGGATCTTTCTGGGGAGAAATTCCAGCTCTGTCAGGATGGAAATATATCCGTGGAATCTGCTTTTTGTGGATCCTGGAGCGAGCGTCACGGTCATCGTGTGACTTTGTCCGGGTTCGATGGTGATGGGGCACTCAGCTGACACGTTGAGAACGGCAGGCGGGTTGCCCTCTATCCCGGATATGACGAGGACCGTTTTCGAGGTGTTCGTAAGGGTGAGTTCTTTTGTATAGGTCAACCCCTGCCTCACCTTTCCGAAGTTCAGTATCGGCGGGCTTACGGAGAGCATTTCGACAACCGTTGCCTGCAGGTATACTGAAACCTCGGGAACATCGGGGTCATTTGTCTTGATGTCGATCTGTCGTTTCAGGGTATGCCTGGCATTCCTGGTGGACATGGTGACTTCGATCATCTTCGTTTCCCCAGGTTGTATTTCATGCTCTCCCGGAGCATGTATTCTGACCCCTCAGCAGGGCTTGACGGTTACGATCAGGGGATCGCTGCCAATATTCTTGAGAACAAATTCGTGGGAAACATCCTTTCCCTCCAGGACCTCGCCTGCATCAAAGAGGGGTTCAGCGATTTCGATCCGAGGGGCTGCGAGACATAGTCCGGTCATCACTGCCAGCATGAACATCGAGAGCACGACGGAGTATGGTATCGTCCGGAACATGAAATCTCCTCCTTAGCAAGGCTACCATACTTTTCCCGTGTTTTCCAACGTCATTTTCCGAGCTTTTTTCTCCATCAGGATTGAATCTGTTGACATTTCAGGCCCCAGGGAATAAACCTTTATCCATGCGGGGCAAGCTTGAACAACCCAAGGGACTCATCGAACTGATCTCCGTTGAGGTCGAGAGAATCGATCCAGAATACAACGAACTGTGGCTGAGTTTTGAATATACCTGCCCGGGAGGAGAGTACAAATCCGCCATGGTCCTTCCCATCACAAACTCCCGCGACATGACGAATATCTTCTTCAGGGAACTCATCGCGGAGGCGAAACATCTCTCTGAGATCGAAAAGAATGAATCTTTAGGAATCGGGCTCTTTGTCACCAACAAAACAGCTACGGCCCTTCCCATCAAGAACCTCTGTCAACGGGTCATCGAGGTCCTCGAAACCGAAGAAAATCTTTCAGAAAACAGGGAGTTCATCGACCTGTGCACCTCGGGATTTCATTTCACCGATCCGTCCAAGAGCCTGAGCAGCAAAGATTTCGAGCAGCGCTTCAAAATATTCATGTCGCGGGTTACTGACAAGATGTCCCAGGGGTTTTATACCATTGCTGCCGACGACCTTGAAAAAGCCAATGTACTGTGCTCTACAAGTCCTCGCATCTACAAGCTCATCGGGGTATGTCACCGGGAACTCGGCCATCTGGATCTCGCCCTTGAGATGTTTTCGAAGGCCCTTGAGATGGGCGATACGGACAAGGACACGTACCTCTACCTTGCCGAGATACACTTCTTCCTCAACGAGATGGAACAGGCAGCACAGGTCCTGAAACGGTTGCTCAAGCAGTATCCGGATGATATCAGGGCTCTCGTGGAATTTGCGAATACCAGGTATCAGATGGATGAAGAGTACGTGGATATCCTGGACAAGGCGTACCTCATAGACGCTGATGCCACCCAGAAGACCATTCTCCAGACCTTTGTGTTCAAGAAGGTCGGAGGGGGAAAAAAGTCCCGGGTATCTCTTGAAAGGGCGTCCGCCCTGCTTGACATTCCCCTGCAGTCCATGAGACTCTTGGCGGGCAACAACAGGATCCCGGTACGATCACATGCGGACAATGAAGATCTCATTCTCGATGAACAGGAGCTGAGGTCGTGGGCATTCGTGTACAGAAAATACAGACTGTTGGAAGATGAAATCGAGAGAGTTTCAGCTCACCCACCAGGGGATAGGTATCAGGGTATGGCACTACTCCCCTGAGAACCACCCGAGGGGATTGCCTCCGGCGGTTATCTTCTGCCATGGAATCCCCGGATCAAAACCGAACCCGGATGACAGGGGGTACCTTCCCCTTGTGGAAGAACTCACTGCAGACGGATACAGCTGTTTTCTCTTCAACTTCCGGGGATGTGGTCTCTCCGGGGGCAATATCGACATGTCAGGCTGGATCTTCGATCTCTCCTGTATTGTTGAAAAGGTCTATGACACCCCGAAAATCGATCCGGCCTCGATCCACTGCATCGGGTTTTCTGCCGGTGGGGTCATTGCCACACACTATGCCTCCTACAACAAAAAGATCGCGAGTCTTCTCCTCATGGCAACCCCGTGCCGCTTCTCGGATATCCTGCCCGAGGATCCACAGCTGCTCAGGGATCACTTCATGGAGTTGGGTCTCATCAGAAACAAGGATTTTCCACCGGATCTCAGGCGCTGGTATGACGATTTCACGAGGCTCAACCCTGACCTGAATATACCCTTTCTCTCGCCGCGACCCGTCCATATCGTGCATGGGGACAGTGATGAGACCGTTCCCGTGAGCCACGCACACCTCCTCTATGAAGCAGCCATCAAGCCCAAAAAGATCACCATCCTCAAAGGAGCAGCACACCAGCTGAGGAAGGATGAGAGAACCCTGGATATCATTCGAGGCTGGCTGAAAGAGGTGGCCTGAGCCCCATGGAACGGTCCGAGAACATCTATTACCCGATCTTCATCGATCTCACGGGCAAACAGGTCGTGGTCATCGGCGGCGGCGTCGTGGCAGAGAGAAAGATCGAGTCCCTCCTCAAGGCAGGGGCACGGGTACGGGTGATTGCCCCGGAGGTACTCCCCGGGATCACCAGCATGGATGGGATCGAGATTCGCAGAAAGACCTATGCATCGAGGGACCTTGACGACGCGGTCCTCGTGATCGCTGCAACGGATGATGAGGAAACGAATCGAACGGTAAGCCAGGACGCCGAGCGTGCCCGACTCTTCTGCAATGTGGTGGACCGTCCTGAACTCTGCTCATACATCGTCCCCTCGGTCCTTGAAAAAGGACCCATCAAGATAGCTATTTCCACCGGCGGTGTTTCACCCGCACTGTCCAAGAAGCTGCGTTCCGTGATCGGCTCTCTGCTGGGGGACGAATATAGCGCTCTCTCGGTCATCCTGGGCAGGATCCGACCCGTGGTTCTCTCCCAGGAGGGAGGGCATGAAGGCCATAGAAGGGTCTTTGATGTGCTCATAAATTCCCAGCTCATCGATGCGATCCGTGAGGGCGACAGAGATCTCGTCGACGCGATCCTTTTCGAGGCCCTCGGTGTCCATGTCGATCTTGAAGGAGTGTTTCCGTGATCGCCTTCGGAGTAGTGACCGCCTACACGCTGGCGAGCCTTGCGTACATTCTCTCTCTGTTTTTCAGAACGAGGCCATGGATCCTGCTTGCACAGGTGCTGTTCTCAATCTCTGTGGCGTGTCACTTCCTTCTCATCCTTTCCCTGGCAACACGACTGAACACCATTCCCCTGGTTTCCCCTGCCCAGGGCGTGAACATGGTGATCTTCCTGGCCTCCGCAGTGTTTCTCGTCCTTGCCTGGAGAAAAAGAACCGCATCGCTTGCCGTCTTCTTCCTCCCCCCCGCAACGTTCGTCCTTGCCCTGCTCATGCCGTCTCTCGCACAACGATCCGACATCTTCCTGAACTCCTACCAGTACTGGTATCCACTGCACACCCTGAGCGTCATCGGCGGTGAGGCGCTGTTCGTGGTGGCATTCATCACGTCCCTGGTCTACCTCGTCCATGAAAGGATCATCTACAAAGGCACCATCCATTCACCCGTAGCCGGCCTCCCCCCCCTGTCCATTCTCGATTCCCTCTTGTACGCCTGCCTGTCGCTGGGGTTTGTTGCCATCACCATCGGAATGATCCTCGGGGGATTGTGGGCATCATCCATCGACCTCAGGCTCTCCAGTATCGCCCCCAAGATCATGGCAGGGGCTCTCATGTGGGTGGTGTTTGCCTTCTGCCTCCACCAGAGGTTTGCCATTGGATGGAGAGGGCGCAGAACCGCCATCATCACGCTGGTGGGCTTTTGCGTGATGCTCGTCGTCTTTCTCGTGATGAACCTTGCTTTCCCGCATGCCCATGGAATAGGCCTCCTGTAATGCAGCGTATCACCTGTTTAAGCATCAACCACAAACATGCCCCTGTCGAAATCCGGGAACAGTTCTCCCTATCACCTCAGGACATGCTCGAGATCATGGGCGATTCCTCCGAGTGCTACACGCTCAATACCTGCAACCGCACAGAGATCTACTGGACCGGTATCGAGATCTCCGTGGTCGAGAAGTACCTGGAACACCGAAGCGGAATCGACAGCGGGGTTCTTCGGGAAGTTGCCCAGGTATTCAGCGGCAGCGAGGCAATCCGCCACCTGTTCATGGTCGCTTCAGGCCTCGATTCTCAGGTCATCGGAGAACCCCAGATCCTGGGACAGGTCAAGGATGCCTATCGTGATGCCCTCGCTGCAAACACCACCTCAACCCTTCTGAACAGGGCCCTGCACCGTGCCTTCCGTACGGCGAAACGGATCCGTACGGAAACGGACATCGGCTCCTATCCGGTATCCGTCGCCTCAGAGGCGGTGGAGCTTGCAGGCCACATCTTCGGAGACATCTCAACGAGCTCCGTGCTCGTCGTAGGGGCCGGTGACATGGCGAGCATCGCAGCGAAAAGACTCCAGAGCAGGGGGGTCAAGAGACTGTGCATCGTCAACCGGACGCATCGGGTAGCGTGCGATCTTGCCTCTGAACTCGGCGGTATCCCCAAACCCTTTGAAAGCCTTGCGGAAGAACTCGCTTCGAGCGATATCGTGATCACCTCCACCGGGTCACCCCGGCCCATCATCGGGAACGAACTCATGGAACCGGTCATGAAAAAACGCAAGAACCGTCCGATCATTCTCATCGATATCGCTGTACCGCGAGATGTTGACCCTGAAGTCGGTCGCTGCTACAACTGCTATCTCTACGACATCGATGCCCTGAAATCCATCGTGGACAGGCACTACACCAACCGTGAACATCAGATCGACAGGGCTCGTGAAATCATCGATCAGGAGGTGGAAAAGTTCGATCGCTGGATCAGGGCCCTTGATGCAACCACCACCATCAGGGATCTTTTTGCCCTCATAGAAAACCACGTGGAGGATCAGGTCCGGAATATGCCTCTGGATGACGACCAGCGAACAGCACTGGAGGAAACCCTCAGGCTGACACTGAGGAGACTCCTCCACAGGCCGGTGAGCTTTCTCAGGGCCTACCCGGACATCAAACACATCGACTATACCCGGAGGATCTTTCAACTCGATGAGGACTATCAGGATCGGAACAAGAGGTAGTGCCCTCGCCCTTGCCCAGACGCGCATGGTTCTCAAGGAGATGGAAGTCCGTCACCCGGGGTATGGCTACGAGATTTTCGTGATCAAAACCTGTGGAGACGAACTCGCCGATCTCCCGCTGGATGCCATCGGCGGGAAAGGTGTCTTTGTCAAGGACATCGAAGAACAGCTGCTCTCCTCAAAGATCGACTTCGCCGTTCACAGTCTCAAAGACATGCAGGCGAATCTCGCGGATGGACTCACCATCGGTGCCTGCCTTGAGAGAGGAAGTCATCGTGACATGATTTTTACACAACACAACGAGTCCCTCGAATCCCTGCCCCGGGGAAGCACGGTTGGCACGTCAAGCATGCGCCGCAGATGTCAGATCAGGGCTTTCCGGCCAGATCTCGCCGTTGTGGACATCCGGGGGAATGTTCCCACCAGGCTGAATAAAGTGGGAGCAGAGGTCGATGCAGTGATCCTCGCCGAAGCCGGTGTGAACAGACTGGGTCTTCCTCCGGGTATTGCCATCGATCCCAGCTTGATGATACCATCGCCAGGTCAGGGGATCATCGCGGTGGAGTGCAGAAACGACGACAGGGAGCTTGTTGAGCTTGGAACGTCACTGGATCACCCCCCCACGCATCTGTGTGCCGAAGCAGAGCGGGCCTTTCTCCGAACGCTGGGCCTCGATTGCCGGCTCCCTGCGGGGGCATATGCACATCTTCAGGAAGGACTCATTATCATTGAGGGCATGCTCGCAACGAGCGACGAGAAAACCGTGGAGAAGCTGGTCTTGAAAGGAGATACTCCGGAGGTGGGTTCCCTTCTCGCTGAGAAACTCAAAGAACAGGTTCGCCGTGCAGGCGAGGTATGAGCGTCTATCTCATAGGCACGGGCCCCGGTGACCCGGAACTACTCACCCTCAAGGCATCCCGCATCATCTCAAGGAGCGATGTCCTGGTGTACGACGACCTCATTCCCGGGGAGATCCTCTTGCTCGCCCGCAAGGATGCAGACAGGATATACGTGGGTAAGCGCGGCGGCAGGGACTATATGAGCCAGGACAAGATCAACGACCTTCTGGCCGAGCTGGGTACCAAGGGGCTCGAGGTTGCACGACTCAAGGGCGGCGATCCCTGCATCTTCGGCCGGGGTGGAGAGGAGGCCCTCTTTTTGCGGGATCGCGGTATCCCCGTCGAGATTATACCCGGGATCACCTCGGCCATAGCCGGCCCGATCAGCATCGGCATACCCCCTACCCACCGCGGGCTTGCCTCCTCAGTCACGTTCGTTACGGCACACGAAGATCCCGCCAAGGAATCCGGGTTTCTCGACTACTCACTCCTGGCACGACAGAGCGGCACCATCATCTTTCTCATGGGGGCAACAAGGATTGCAGCCATTGCCGAACGACTCGTTGCAGAGGGGATGGATCCCCAGATGCCCTGTGCCCTGGTGCAGGATGCAACAACCCCGAAACAGCGGCACCTCGTAACCTGCCTGGACAAGGTGGGACATCTCGCATCCAGACACGGCATCGCTTCGCCCTGCGTGATGATCGTGGGAAAGGTCGCCGAGTTGAGCACCTCTCTTTACCGGGACAAGGTGCTCCCTCTCCACGGCATGTCAATCCTGATCACCCGGCCACGACACCTCGCCCTCCAGAGCGCCTCTCTCTTTGCCTCTGCAGGAGCGATACCGGTGATCTACCCGCTCCTGGACATCCGGAGCATCGATTTTGCGCTGCCCGACATCTCACACTATGACATGGTCATCTTCACGTCCCAGAATGCTGTACCCCTGTTCATGGACAAGCTCTTCGCCTCGGGCCTTGATGCACGGGCGTTTTCCGGAAAAGAAATCGTCTGCATCGGCCCGAAGACCCGTGATGCCCTGAGAACCTTTGGCATCACTGCAGACATCATGGCGCAGGAGTATCGTGCAGAAGGAATCATGGCCATGATCGGCTCCAGAGACCTCACGGGACAGCGGATCTGTATCCCCAGGGCAAAGGGAGCGAGAAGCTTTCTGATAACCGCGCTGAGACAGAAGGGGGCCGAGGTTCTCGAGATCCCGCTCTATGAAACAGCGCTTCCTTCCGATGCAAACCCTGTTGATTTTATCCAGGCCCTTAGTGAAGTGAACACGGTGCTCTTCACCAGTCCCTCGGGGGTCAGACACGCCTCTTATCTCTTGCGGGGCGAACTGGACCTCGTCAGGGAAAAGAGAATCGTGGCCATCGGACCGGTGACGGCACAGGCCCTTGAAGCACATGACGTCCAGGCCGAGGTTGTTCCCGACGAATACACGGATGCCGGAATCATTGAAGCCCTGAAAGGAACAGTCCCATGATCGGAATATCCAAGCTCTACTGCGGAACAGTGGAGGCTTCAGACCCTCTCAGGTACGGGAGGAACTCAGGATCGCTCCCCTCTCACCTGCTGCAGTTTTCTTCAGACAAGAAACCCGTGGTGGTCTGGAATGTCACCCGCGCCTGCAACCTCAGGTGTGCCCACTGTTACGCATCCACAACCAGCCAGACAGAGGAGCTCTCCACGAAGGAGGGGCTCTCTCTGCTGGAAGAGCTCAGCGGATTCGGTTCCCCGGTTGTCCTCTTCTCGGGTGGAGAACCGACCCTGAGGAAGGACCTCCCGATCCTCATCAAGTCAGCTGTCGAGAACGGCATGCGTGCCGTGATCTCTACCAACGGCACGCTGATCACACCCGATTTCGCCATGCGCTTTGCCGATCTCGGTCTCTCGTACATCGGGGTCAGCCTCGATGGTCTCGAAGCGGTCAACGATTCCTTCCGGGGACTCGACGGTGCCTTCAGAATGGCCATGAACGGCATCTACCATGCCATGCATGAGGGCATCAAGGTCGGACTCCGCTTCACCATGAACAGGAGAAATGTCCAGGAGATCCCCGGGATCTTCTCGCTCATGCAGCAGGAGGGCATTCCCAGGATCTGCTTCTACCATCTCGTCTACACCGGAAGGGCGAAAACCCTCATGGAGGAGGACCTCTCCCATGCTGAAACACGGGAGACGCTCGACCTCATCATGGATCGGGCCCGGACCATGATCGAATCGGGGCTCGATGTGGAGGTGCTCACCGTGGACAACCACGCCGACGGACCCTATGTCTACCTCCGCATGATCAAAGAGGGCAGCCCGAGGGCCTCGGACACCCTTGAACTCCTGAAGATGAACGGGGGTAATTCCAGCGGCGTGGGGATCGCCTGTATCAACTTTGACGGCGAGGTCTATCCCGACCAGTTCTGGAGACACAGGGTGCTCGGAACTATCAGGCAGCGGCCGTTTTCCGAGATCTGGGAAGATCCATCCAACGAGTTTCTCATGAAGCTCAAGAACAAGAAGGAGCACGTCACGGGCAGGTGCCGGCAGTGCAGGTGGCTCGACGTGTGTGCCGGAAATTTCAGGGCCAGGGCTGAAGCAGTCACCGGTGACCCCTGGGGGGTGGACCCGGCATGCTACCTCAGTGATGAAGAGATATCCTGAGACATCCTCAGAAACGGGCAACCCAGGAGGAGTACTTCCCGGCAGAAAAGCCTCAAGTCCTTGACCTGTGAGTGAGACACGGGATGAAGTACTGACCAGGGAGTTGCCCCTTCCCTGCTGATTCCTCTCCCTTCACGGTTCACCCAGCGCCTGTTTGGCTTGAGTCACGCTTGCCTCCTCTTGGCTTTTCCTGCAACAGATGACCCGATGGGCGGCATCGTCGATCTCCTTCCTGGGCAAGTCTCCTGGGCTCATTTTTGTTTCCCGGTAGCCGGCTTCCCCCTTTTCTTGGTCCTTGGTCTCACCTTGGACTGTGATGGTTTCAGATCTTCGAGCGCTTGCTTGACTGCCGTCACGATCTGGTCTTTTTCCTGTGCCGTGATCAGCAGGCTGGGCATCAGGAGAACACACTGCGTGGCGACTCTGGCGGTATTCACCAGGAGACCGTGGGCACGGGCCTTCTTGCAGAAGTTCAGGGCAGTTGCCTGTGATGAGAACATCATTGAGATGAGGAGTCCCTTCCCTGTCACCGAAACCACTGACTGATCCCTGAGAGCAGCATCGGCCAGTTCTCCCAGAAGGAGTTCCCCGAGGTTGGCTGCATTTTCCCAGGCAGCGGTCAGTTCGTACTCATCCAGGGCGGTGATTGCTGCGTGACAACCCAGGTCATGCCCCCCGAAGGTACACAGGTGGATGAGGGGGTGGGCATCGAAAAAGGTCTTCAGTTCAGGGGTGAACACCATTGCGGTCATGGGGAACATCCCGCTGGTAATGGCTTCACCCAGGATCAGGATATCCGGCAAGACGTGGTGATATTCAAAGAAGAATTTTTTCCCGGTTCTCCCGAAACCCGAGGACGTTTCATCAAAAATAAGCTGAACACCGTTCCGAGCGCAGAGCTCCCTGATCCGGGAATAGTAGTTTGAATCAGCTGTCCTGCAGTGATTTTCCGTCTGGATCGGCTCCATGATGAATGCCGCGGGCTTCAAACTCATGCATGCCGAGGCGGCGTCGATATCGCCGAAGGGAATGACCGTTACCTCGGGAATCAGGGACCCGAACTGCTCCTTCGACTCACGCGACGAGAGCGAGAGGGCAAACCCTGTTTCCCCGTAGTACCCCCCATCCACCGTAACAAGACCAGGACGCCCCGTATAACCCCGGGCGAGTTTACAGGCTGCATCCATGGATTCACCCCTCGTCACCCCATAGAGTACACACTCGAGTTCTCCGGGCACAAACTCCGAGAGCCTTCGTGCAAGGAGTGTCTTCTCTTTAGAGGGCATCACGAAGTTCCCCTGGTCTGTCTTATACACCATCTTCTTGAGCTGTGCCGTGATGGCGGGGTTTTTCCTTCCGAGGTTGAAGGTCCCCGCCGAGGTGTACCCATCGAGGTATCGGTTCCCCTCGCTATCGAAGACGTATGAGCCGGAACGCTCCGCTTCGAGGAAATCGTGCCCTGTCTCCCGCATCACATTTACCAGGCCTTTCGAGAAGACCCGCTCAGCCATGTTCATCAGATCAGTCGTCTTCATCTCCGTTTCCTCCTTATCTTCTCAACAGATACCTGGTCACGAGTTCCTCGATATCCCGTATGATGTTGAAGGTGGCAATCTGTATCTTCACGTTGTCGAGGAGCATCCGGATGAACGGAATCTGGGCCATGGGGAGAAGCGGGACGACATACCACCTCATGGATCTTACTGCCGCACGGATGCGTACGAGGATTTCCTCAACCTCATCTTTGGTTACCGTAATGGGTATCTGGAAACGCATCACCTGGGGAGCGTTCGCCGAATAGGCAGCCCAGACTCCCTGACGTGCCAGGCACTCCGCCATGATAGCACCGAGGAACTCGTACTTGTACTCGATGCCGATCATGAGACCGAGACCTCTCACTTCCTTGACGTAGTCGGTGTTTTCCCGCCAGATCTCCATGAGCCCTTCCCTGAACCGCTTCCCAACATCGGCGGCATGCTCCCACACCTTGTTTTCCACGAGGAAGTCGAGCACGGCCGAGGAGACGATGCAGCCGAGATCAGAACCCCCAGCGTGGGAGGTGTGGAAGAGCGGATTCTCTTCCACGTAACCAACGAGGAGGTCCATGTCCCGGTAGACCATGGCGGCGTTCGGGAAGAGCCCCCCGCCGATGGATTTTGCCGTGAACATGATGTCGGGGATCACGCCGTAGTGCTCCATGGCCCACAACGTTCCGGTCCGCCCAAACCCGGTCTGAACCTCGTCAAAGATGAGCATGATCCCGTGTTCGTCACAGATCTTCCGCAGTCCATCCATGTACTCCTGCGTCGCGACATGGATGCCTCCCTCTCCCTGTACCGGCTCAAGAAGAATGGCTGCAATCTTTTTCGACGCCACCCGCCTCACTGCGTCCAGGTCGTTGAAGGGAACAATGTGGAATCCGGGCATCAGGGGGAGAAACAGCTCCTTGTAGTAGTCCTTTCCATTGGCAGACAGAGAGAACCCGTCATGCCCGTGATACCCCTTATTCATGGTGATAACGTCGTTCCTTCCCGTCGCCCCCTTGGCAAGCTTGATGGCCGCTGCAAAGGCGTCCGCTCCGCTGGCGCAGAGCACCACACGGCTCAGGTCACCGGGACACAGGGAAGCAAGCTTGGTGGCAAAGGAGATCTTCGGCTCCGAGAGAACAGCGTGGGTGCCCAGGTCATACGTCTCCAGTGCGCGAGAGAGGGTCTCCATGATCTTAGGATTTCTCCTGCCGACATTGAAGCAGCCAGCCGAACTGAAGCAGTCAAAAAACTTCCTGTTTGAGACCGCATCCACGACCGTGCATCCCCGGCGGTTTTTCTCGTAGATATCGAGATGCGCACACCTGAGGTAGCGGACCTGCCCCCGGGAGACGTGCTTACCGAAGAGGTGCTGGAAATAGTCTCTCTCCTGCACATCCATCCTCCGAATTTCTGTATCCGTCATAGCGACCTCCTTCCTCCTCTGTGTTTCTGCACGTAGTGTTTTGACCGTTAAAATATCTCTTCAGAGTCCATGGACTGTATTCTCTATACGACCCTGACCCCGTCTATCCACGTCTGGACCACTCTGCTCCCAGCGCCGAAGGGGTCGCCATCGACGACACAGAAGGTTGCATCTGCACCAGGGGTCAGACCATCATTCCTGATGCCGAGAGACTCGCTCCCCCCGAGGCTCCCTGCAGCGAGGGCATCAGACTCACTGATCCCTTCACCTGCATCGAGCACCACACCATCGCTTGTCTTCCTGTCGACAGCCCTCCTGATGTTGTACAGAGGATCATCGGGTCCACAGGGACCATCCGAGCTGATACAGACGGGAACTCCCCGTTTCTTCAGGCTCCCCAGGGGGAAGACCTTCAGATAGGGAACCGCCCCCTGCCGCAGGAGCGTTTCCGCATAGATCGGAATAAATCCGGGCTGGATCGACGCCACCGATGGAGCTGCCGCGAACAGGTCCAGATCCTCCTCTCCCATGACCAGCACATGTTCGATGGATGAACCGCCTTCAGGATTCAGGGTCCGTACGAGTTCAGAGGCCTGGCATGCAGCACTGTTACCAAGGGCGTGGATGACCAAGCGATATCCTCGCTCGGTGAAGAATGAAGCATGCGATACCAGATCATTGATGTCTCTGTACCTGAGGTACGGCATGGCAAGACTCCCGCCCTGAAGAACTATCTTCTGTTCAAAGAGCAGCCGCAACGGCGCCAGGCTCAGGCCTGACGCACTCTCTATTCCTGCACGAACCAGTGCCTTGACCCCGGCCATGACCGGCATGCTTGCAGCAGTCCGGTGTGCACCATCGAGGAAGAACTTGGCGCTCCTGGGTGCATGGTCGCTCTGCAGCGCCTGTTCTTCATCCTTCTGCTCTGGATGGAGATAGAGACATTCATGGGAGGTGACAGACCAGCTGAGCTTCAGCGGTGTCCTCTCCTGAACCTCCTTGAGGTGGATTTGCATGTCCCAGGGCAGGCCGGGATCGTGTACATGGGTCAATCCCATCTTCAGACACCGCTCAGCCTCCTCATGAATGATCGTTCTCCGCTCTTCCTCTCCATAGGAGCTCAGGATATCACGATAGAGGGCAAAAAGGACCCGTCCGTGGGCCTCCTCCCAGATTGTTCCCTTCAGATCGCCACTTTTGAAGGCATCAATGTCATCCGCACAGCGCAGCCGATCCCTGCTCAGCCCCGCTCTGTGGATGGCTGCACTGGACACGAGGCCCCGGTGCAGGGTGATGTCGGATACGAAGACGGCAGCCCCGCATGCAACGGCGTCAATCTCCCTGATGGTCGGCAGCACGGGTTTTCTCCACTTTGTGTGATCCATTTTCGAAAAGAAAACCCACTCGTGGCCTCCTCGGGAGACGCGACATGCTGCTTCGATCTGGCCGAGGGCATCGCCTTTGGATGTCCATCCGCTCGCATCTCTCTGGGTGCCGAGCATGGCGCTGACGAGGAAATGCCGGTGCGCATCGATAAGTCCGGGGATGACATGCATCCCTGCGAGGTCTACGACAATCCCATCCCCGATGGATTCTTGACCCTTGTGGAAAACCTCAGTGATCTTTCCCTCGCACACACACATGCCGCCATTGCACTTGATCAGGGGTTTTCCCGCCCATAGTATGGCATTCTCGAAAACAATTTTCTCGGGCCGATGCGAGGAGTTCCCTCTTTTCACGAATCCCTCCTTGGTTCAAAACAACCGGTATCGACTCTGTGTGCTCTGCGGCGATTCCTCTTTTTTCGTTACGAGAGAACCGCTGATCTCACAAAGTGAACCAAACCCACACGCAACGCATATCAATCCATAACGTATGGGTGTTTTTTCCCGCTGTCAATAATCGTTTCTCTTTCAAGGGAGAAGCTCGGGCTTTTACCTTTAATTCTCTGTTTCACTTCACCCGCGAACCGGGTAAGATGCAGGCATGGTTTTTCTCCTGGAAACAGCCAGGAACATACTTCTCTGGGGTGCATTGCTCGTCATGTGCTTTTCTTTCGACCTGGTGGCACAGGATCTGCCTGTCCTGCACTCAGATCTCCTGACGGTTTATTATGACAATCGCGCTGAAACAGCTGCCCTGGAACTGCTGGACCTCTATCCCGCGGTCAAGGCGGAACTCGAGACTTTCTTCCTGTGGCGAATCGATTTCAGGCCCACCGTGATTCTGGTCTCGGATCGCTCAAGGTTCAGGCAGATGGTGAGCAATCCTTCTTTCGTGGCGTACGCCCTTCCCTCAAGAGGGCTCATCGTCATCGACCAGAGCCGGATGCATGTTCAACCCTTTACCCTGAGGATCACCCTGAAACACGAACTCTGCCACCTCCTACTCCACAGGTACATCCCGGTGGAGCGCCTTCCCAAGTGGCTCGACGAGGGGGTGTCGCAATGGGTCAGCGACGGTATTTCCGAGATCATGATTCCCCGGAGAACCAGGGTGCTCATGTGGGCATCCGTCACGGGGAACATCCTCAGCCTTTCCTCCCTGAACTCACGGTTTCCCGATGACGACCGGGGGCTCTTCCTCGCGTATGAACAGAGCAGAAGCATCGTGGAGCACATCGTGGTCAACCACGGCAGGAACGGCCTGCTCAACCTGCTCCAGGCCCTCAGGTACGGACTTGATTACCATGAGGCCATCGAGAGCTCTCTCATGGTCAGCGCCGGCGAGATTGAAAAGAGGTGGAGAAGCGAACAGAGATCGTGGATGGTCCTGCTTTCTCACGCCGTGGCTCACCTCTACACGATCCTCTTCATGCTGGGGGCCCTTGCCCTGCTGGTGGCATACGTTCGCTTTCAGATCAGGAAGAGACAGCTCGTGGACGAGGAAGACGTTTCGTCACCGTGGGGCCATCGTTGAACATACCCTGGGCTCAGTAAGGCTCCACGGCAACAACCGTAAAAAGCAATTCAGTGATGCCGCCTCGTGCGCTTGGGCATGAATACCACGTCGCCATCTTGTGCAATCACGATATCGTCATGAAAGGCGCCCGCCTCCTGTGCAAAAAGTTCCAGGCTCAGGTAGCGCTGGGAAAAGTGCGTGAGCACGAGTTTTTTCACCCCAGCCTCCCGGGCAATGCTCCCTGTCTGGGCAGCCGTGAGGTGTCCGTACTCCCGTGCTGTCTCTTCCCTGTCCGAGAGGAAGGTTGCCTCCATTACACACAGGTCTGCGTCTGCCGCAAGCCGGTGCGCCCCCTCACACACCCCGGTGTCCATGATGTGTGAGAATACCTGACCCTTCAGGGGTGTCGAGACCTCGTGGAGATGAATCGTTTTTCCGCCTTTAGAGAGCCTGCCTTCTCTCTTGATCCTGCCCACATCAGGTCCGGTAATCCCGAGGTCGTTCAGCTGCTCAGGGTTGAGGGTCACGGTGCTGTGTTCGCTGATGCGGTACCCGTAGGTCTCCACGGGGTGATCGAGCTCCACGGCTTCGATTGTGAATTTTTCGCAGGAATCGATTATGCCAGAGGTTGTGATGGGGTGTTCCCTCAGAACCGCCGTGCCGTGGTACAGGCAGGAGTCTCTCAGGTGCTCGTAAAAGATCTGCCCCGACGAAGGGTAGTACACGTCGATCACGTGCTCCACCTGGTCCAGGCTCAGCCGCTGGATGAGCCCCGCAAGGCCCAGACAGTGATCCCCGTGAAAATGCGTGATGAAGATCCTGGTCACCTGGGAAACCGATACCCGGGAAAAGATCATCTGGCGCTGGGTTCCCTCGCCGGGATCGAAGAGCAACCCTTCCTCGTCGAACCTGAGCAGGTACCCGTTGTGGTTTCTGGCTCTCCCCGGAACCTGGCTCGCAGTCCCGAGCACCACCAGTTTTCGTTCAGACATGTATACCTCCCGACAGGATCCGTCTTCCTCATACGGAATCCGGAGTCAAAACTCAACCCCCCAGCAGGCAGAGACCGGCACAACCCCCTGAGGGATATCTCGAGATCCTGCAGGAACGGCCGTCGAGGTGTGATTCTCTGTTGCCCTCACCCGCTCGTTCATGCATACTCTGCACCTGAAGGATGAACAGGACGCTGAAGAGATGAAATTTATCCCATCCCTCCTCGCTACACTGGCCTCGCGTGAGATGACCAAGAGAAATATCCTCCTGCTCGTGAAATACCTCCTTGTTCTCGCATCGATCATCATTGTCTACAGCGCCAGCTTCCACTTCATCATGGCTGCCGAAGGGCAGGAGCACTCCTGGGTAACCGCGTTCTACTGGACACTGGTCACCATGTCCACCCTCGGCTTCGGAGACATCGCCTTCACCGGGGACCTCGGCCGGGCTTTCTCCATTCTTGTGCTGCTTTCGGGGATCGTCTTCCTCATGATCCTGCTCCCGTTCATCTTCATCAAGTTCTTCTTCGCTCCCTGGATGGAGGCTGATGCCAGGAACCGGGCGCCAAGGGAGCTGCAGGCGGAGATACAGGATCACGTCATCATGACCAGCTACGATCCCATCACCATCTCGCTGATCGAGAAACTCAAGAGTTACCAGCAGCGCTACGTGGTCATTGTCGAGGACCTCCATCGAACACTGGAGCTGTACGACATGGGCGTCCGGGTGGCCATCGGCGATATCGACAACCCCCTGACCTACCGGAAGATGCGCGTGGATCGTGCCTCTCTGGTCGTGGCAACCAACAGTGACCAGGTCAACACCAACATCGCCTTCACCGTGAGGGAGGAGAACGAACACGTGCCCATCATCACGTCCGCCGACTCACCCAATTCCGTGGATATCCTGAGCATGGCCGGAAGTTCACGCGTTCTCCTCCTCTATGAAATCCTGGGGGAATCACTGGCGAATCTGACCATAGCAGGCGACTGCAAGGCAAACATCATCGGACGCTACCAGGACCTCGTCATCGCCCAGGCCCCGGCCATGGGCACCCCCCTGGTTGGGAAAACCCTCTCGGAAACCAACCTGCGCAAACTCTATGGTCTCACCGTGGTGGGGATGTGGGAGCGGGGAAAGTTCACCATCCCGGGGCCCGACTCCCGCATCGACCGGACCAGTGTGCTCCTCTTTGCGGGTTCCCAAGAAAACGTGGACGCCTACGATGAGGTCTATTGCTTCTATCACATCTACAAGATCGCCGGGGATCCGGTGATCATCATCGGCGGTGGTCGCGTCGGGCTCGCTGCCGCATCGCGGTTCCGTGAACGGGAGATCCCCTGCCTCATCGTGGAACGAAACCAGAAAAAGGCCCGGGAAGGAGAGAACTACGTCTTCGGAGACGCGGCAGACATTTCCACGCTTGAAAAAGCATTGCTTGAAAAGGCCCCGGCGGCGTTGATCACCTCCCACGACGATGCGACCAATATCTACCTCACGAAGTACCTGAGGAGTCTGCGCCCTGAAATGCAGATCCTCAGCCGAGCGAGCCTGGACAGAAACGTTTCCACCCTTCACCGTGCAGGTGCGGATTTCGTGCTCTCCCATGCCTCGCTGGGAGCGAACACCATTTTTAACTACCTCAAGAACGAGGAGACCCTGCTCCTGGCTGAGGGCCTGAACATCTTCCACCTCAAGACCCCAGTCTCCCTTGTGGGAAAAACCCTGATGGATTCAGGAATTCGAGAGAATACGGGCTGCACCCTGGTCGCCGTGCAACACAATGGAACCACCACCATCAACCCGGAACCTCAGATTCGCTTTGAAAGCACCGACGACCTGCTCCTCATCGGCACCTTTGACGCGGAACGTTCCTTCCTGAAGCATTTCAGGTCCTAGACGAGCCGATTGAGACTCCACGAGGCGATTCGCGTGACCTTGTGAAGCAGCAGGTACGATCTCGACGTGTCCCTTGGCGGCTTCGTGCACTACGAATCCTCGTGGACAATGGTCACCCGAAGACGTTTCTTCCTGGCGGCCTTGCGTTTCGATTCCATGCGGACGATACGGGAGGACGCAGTGGGCTGTGTCCTGATCCTGCGCCTGGGTTTCTCAAGGGCCTGTTCGATCAGTTTCCGCAGTCGCGCAAGGGCATCCGTACGGTTGCGCTCCTGTGACCGGAACCGCTGGGCCCTGATCATGAGCACACCCTCATCGGTCATGCGCCTGCCCGCGATTCTTCTCAGACGATCCTTGACTTCCCGGGGAAGGGACGGAGAACTCATGACATCGAAGCTGAGCTGGACCGCTGTGGCCACCTTGTTGACATGCTGACCCCCGGGGCCCGATGACCTGACGAACTCCCAGTGAAGTTCTTCGTCGCCGATGTGGATCCCCCCATTGATCCTGATCACGTCATACCCCCGGTCCAGTGGGTTCTCCGGTGGTTCCAGATCCGCTCACGTGGGGTCGATCCACCGGACGTATGCCTACATCATGGACCTGACAAACTCAAGGGAGGACCTCACCTCGGGATTGAAGAAGCAGTTCAGGGTCTCCTGCCAGGGCTCCCGGTCCAGGCTCTCCCTGATCCTGTCGGCCGTGGGCTTCCTGAGAACCTCCTTGAGCTTGATGAATGCCCTGCCCGGATTGTCGATCCACTGGCTGATCACCGCCTTGGCCCTGGGCAGAAGGTCAGCCTCTTCCACGACCTCGTCGACCAGCGCGAGATCCCTGGCTTCCGTGACGTCGATCATCCTCCCGAAGAAGATCAGATCCCGGAATTTCCTGTCGCTTTCGAAGCCGAACCGTATGATCTCGGCCTGGGCAAAGGACAGGGGGAGTCCGAGCTTGATCTCACTCATCCCCAGGCTGATCTTGGGGTGATTCTTCACGATTCGATAATCGGCGGCCATGGAAAAAATGAGCCCGCCTGCGACGGCATGACCGTTCATGGCAACGACAACCGGTTTCGGGCACAGGAACAGCTCCAGCAGAATCTCCTCCTCCTCGGTAAAAAACTCCACGATCTCATCGAGGTCCTTGAACCCGAGGAACATGGGCAGATCGAACCCGCTGCAGAAGATTTTTCCCTGGCCTGTCAGGATGATCCCTTTAATGGAATCCTCATGCGCCTTCCTGACCACAGCCCTCAGGGCGTACAGGGTCTCCCGGGTGATGGAATTGGTTTTTCCGTTGTCGAATGTTGCAATGATGATATTGTCCTCGATCCGTTCCTTGAGCATGGTATCCTCCCTCCGGGCACGGCAATTTCTCTGGGCTCAGCCTCCCACCGCGCCGCTGCAGTGCTTTTTCCTATAGCGTATTTTCCCGGACATGTCATGGAAATAGCACTTTCGAAACCGCGTTCCGTGATGAGGGTTTTCTCTGTGACCACCCTGCATCAGCATACCGGAGCGTGGAGACCTCACGCACAGCTCCCCCGGAAGGGTTCTTTGCCCGGGATCTCTGCCGGCAAAACCTGTGTACACGTCCCTTGCAAAAGACCTCACGAGAGCGCACCTGTCGTTTTTATCAAAACAGCTCGAGCATAGAAGAAGGTAGCCATTGCAGACGACCAGTTGATGGCGAAGATTCCCCACCAGATACTGATCAACCCGAGATCGAGGTAATGCCCGAGGAAATAGAAGATTGGCACGGGGAGCGCCACCTGGCGAATGAACCCAATGATGAGCCCGTACATCGGTTGCTTCAATCCCTGCAGTGCTGCCACATTCACGAACAGGATCACGTAGGCGTACAGCAGGAACGAGGCGATCCTGAGATACACGGTCCCGATATCGACGACCAGCGGATCATCGGTGAAGCATTTCATAAGATGAGGCGACAAAAAGAACATCACGATGGTTCCCATCACCATGAGGACTCCTCCATAGGCAAGAGCGGTCCTCACCACCTCATTGATCCTCTCGTAGAGACGCGCGCCATTGTTCTGTGCAACAATGGTAACCGTGGCAATGTTCAATCCGATGGTGGGCAGGAGTACGAGCTGCTCGATCCGGATGGCGACCCCGTATGCTGCAACGGCCTCTTTCCCGAAGGAGCTAATGAAATACGTGATGACAAAGACGCCGAGTCCCACCGTCATGAGGTTCATGCTGGAGGGGATTCCCTGTCGCGCGATCTCTTTAACGACGTGGAGCTTCGGGATCATATCGCGGCTGCACCTATCGCAGATGAGCTCAGTCCGGGAGACCTGAAAGCCGAGATAGACCGAACCGAGTGCCTGGATAAGAATCGTGGCAACGGCGATACCGGCGATACCCATGGGAGGAACACCGGCGCCGCCGTAGATGAACCAGAAATCCAGCACTATGTTGAGAAAGAATGAAACGATGAGGAAATTTCTGAAGGATCGGGTGTCTCCCAGGGCATTCAGGATGGCATTGAGCATGAAATTCAAGATAAAAAACACGGTTCCTAAAAAGATGATGTCCATGTAGACCAGACACATGGCAAGGTACTCGCCCGAGGCGCCGAGCATTGTAAACAGCCAGGGCGAACTCCAGATCCCCAGCACGGTAATCCCCATCGACATGAGTACACCGAACGTAATCCCCTGAATGGCAAACATCTTAGCTTGGGGTTTGAGGGAGGCTCCCAGGGCTGTCGCGATGAGTGCGGTGGTCCCGGTGGCAAAACCGCTTCCCAGCGCCAGGATGATGAAGAAGACCGGGAAAGAGAGGGAGAGAGCTGCAAGCGCCTGGGTGGAGATCGTTCCACCAAAGTAGGTGTCCACGATGTTGAACATGGTGTTGAAGAAAAACCCGACGCTCGCCGGCACTGCTATGGAGCGGATGAGCTTCGGGACAGGCTCTCGGGTGAGATTCAGTGGGTGTGTCTTGATTCCGGGGAGCATACCCTCTCTACTCTGGCCCTACCAGATCGCGTCGAGGAGATTCTGTATTCTCCCTGCCTGCTTGATGCCTCCGATCCACTCTCTCGGAATGGCGTCCTTACCGAGGTGCGCCCCGAGTACCATGCCCACGAGCATACCCCGGGCAGCGGAGTCTCCCCCCGCCATGACTGACTGGATGAGCGCCTCCTCGAGATTGTTTTCCCAGCGGCTGATGAGGTGGATGATCCCGGGGAACGCCTCCGGGGTGTGACAGCTCTGACCAAACCCTACGATGGTTTCGATGCTGTCACTCTCCCGGGAGTTCAAACCGCTTTCCACCCACCCCCTGATTTTGGCCGAGGAGACGTGATTTTCGCCTATGTCCGTAATTGCCTCCACAGGGGTCCTGCCACGGAGGACATCCCAGCAGAGCCGCGCGAAAAATTCCGCGGCATCCACGGTGTGCACATCCCCGTGGGTCATCATGGTCTGAGTCCTGGCAGCCTTCACAAGGGCATCGAGATCGGCGTTCAGGGAGTAGACCAGGGGGGCGATCCGGGATGCTCCCGCAATATCGTTGGAATCGGACCCGGCATCGAGGGGGCTCTTCCCCTTTGCCAGATTGATGCGTGTCCCCTTGGTGGCCTGATCCATGTACCCATGATAGTCCTTGAACAGCTCCTGCCATCGCCTGGAAAAAACCTCCACGTCAAAGCCGCCTGCTTCATCCAGGGATTCAAGGAGCACGAGGGTCTGGTCTCCGTAGTGGGTGAATTCACCCAC
>DSBG01000136.1 GCA_011046135.1 Deltaproteobacteria bacterium | reverse complement strand
TGGCTCCCCGGGAGGGACTTGAACCCCCAACCTAGTGGTTAACAGCCACCCGCTCTGCCGATTGAGCTACCGAGGAATGAAGTTCGTTCTATGATCATTGCCCGTGCTTGTCAAGAGGGAATAGCGCCGGATATTCAGTACGTAGAGCCAATAATCAATGAGTTAGACGTGACTATAGAAAATCCTGGTTCGAACATGCCCGCAGGTGTCGTATTTCCGGATCAGGCAAGGTAAGTGAGAAACCTCTGATAGCGGGGGATCGTGCCTGTTGCGAGTTCCTGGATTTTTTTCTTCAGGGCCGCGGTAACCGCTCCCGGGGAGGTGAACTCACAGCCCTCGATGACCGTGATGGGCTGGACAGCCTTCAGCGTCCCGGAAAAGAAGGCCTCGTCGTACTGGCACAGGTCCTGCGGCAGGATGTGCGCCTCCTTCACGGGATATCCCATGTCGGCGAGCACCTCCATGATGAGCATGCGGGTGATGCCGGGAAGCACGTTCTCCTCTGTGGGGGTCTCCACGTGGGAGCCCTTCACGAGGAAGATGTTCGAGGTGGGGCCTTCGGCGATGAACCCGTTGGTGTCGAGCATGAGGGCTTCTTCGAAGCCCTTTCTCCGAACCTCGGTCCTGGCGAGGTAGCCGTTCACGTAGTTGCCCACCACCTTGGCGTGCACCGCCGCTGTCTGCGGGTGGAGCTTCCGGTACTGGGAGATGCCCACGGAAACCGGCTTCCAGAAATCCCTCTGATTCACACCGATAGCGGTATAATCCAGGCAGAAGATGGCTACAGACACCTGGTGAGGTGCGTGGTTGCCCAGCTCCAGATCGGTGTAGTAGGCATAGAATTTCGCCAGGCCGTTGGTGACGGAATTCTTCCTCGCGGTCTGGATGAGGGCGTCCCTGATCGTCTCTCTGCTGTAGGGAATCGTCAGGTAGGTCCTCTGGGCGCTGGAGAAGAACCGGTCCACGTGCTCCTCCAGGCAGAGCATGGCAGGCCCGGAGTCTGCATCGATGATGGAGAGAACCTCGAAGATGGCAGACGCCCGGCTGAAACTGTGGGAAAGGATGGGGACAGTGGCCTGCTCAGAGTCGGCGAACGAGCCGTCGATCCACGCGACGATGGGGGTTTTCATAGGGCTATCCCTATACGGCGTTTTGTCCTGTGTCAATGGCGAGCTTGCCCGGAGAGAACAGCGGATGAATGGACTGTTCATTCTCGCGCAGCATGGAACCGGATACCGTGTACCCCTTTGGTATCATGAGAATGAGGGAAGATCTCCAATCCTGGCCATGCATGTTCGCTTGACAAAGAATCCACGATGCAATAGTAGCTTGGGCTACTACCATGGAAAAATTGCGTACATTCGGAGAAATCAGGATCATACCCGAGACCATCGGTGAAGCAGGCCTCGAGCGTGATGTCAGCATCTGTCCCGAAGTGGTTCAGGGGGTTCTCGACAACACTGATCTCTCGGTCACTGATCCTTTCCACGTGCATTTCGTAATAGAGAAGTTCATTGAACGGATACACGTATCAGTGGATGTCATCGGTTCTGTCCATACGCTCTGCTCCCGGTGCCTGGCCCCCATGACACAGGATGTGAATCTTCACCTGAACAGCGATTACCTGTCGGCTGCATCAGACATGCAGGGAAACCTGGAGGCTCAGCGGCAGGCACGGGAGACAGGGTATTACCGCAAGGAGATACAGCTTGGAGAATACATAGTTTCAGAACTCGTACTCTCTCTGCCCATCATCTATCTGTGCAGTCAGGACTGTAAGGGGCTGTGTTCGAACTGCGGCACGAGTCTCAACGAAGGTCCGTGTGCCTGCAGCCAGCAGTGGGATCCCAGATTTCAGAAACTCGCAGCATTGAAGAACAATATCAGGAGGTAGATACAATTCATGCCGTTACCAAAGAGGAGACATTCCAGCGCCCGTAGGGACAAGCGCAGGGCCAACGATGCCATCAGCGAGCCCGCAGTTTCCTTCTGCTCCAACTGCCAGGAGCCGAAGCCGCCCCACAAGATCTGCCCCAACTGCGGATACTATAAGGGCAGAGAGGTAATCAAGATCAAAGAATCCGAGTGATGCCGTATTGCCTGATCTTCCCAGGCCAGGGGACTCAGTTCACGGGCATGTCCCGGCAGCTCAGGCTGCATGGTGCCCTGAAGGATGACCTTGTCCGTCTTATGGAGCATGGCCCTGGGGAGGAGCTCGATCAGACCAGGAACGCTCAGCCGGCGATCCTCTCCGTGTGTCACGCGCTGTGGGAGCAGTCTGGATACACGAGCCCTGATGTTGTTATGGGACACAGCCTTGGTGAATATATGGCCCTGGTAGCAGCAGGGGCGCTGACCTTCGAGGAGGCCTTTGGACTCATCCTTCATCGGGCTGCATGTATGGAGGAAGCTCAACCCCATGGACTCGGAGGCATGGCTGCGGTCATGGGTCTTACGGCCGACGAGGTCCGTTCAATCCTCGATGGTGTGGAAGATGTCTGGGTTGCCAACAACAACGGGGCTTCTCAGGTGGTCATATCTGGCAGGCGGTCCTCGCTGCCGGATGCCATGTCGATATTGAAGGAACGGGGTGCAAAACGGGTGGTTCCCCTGAAGGTTGAGGTCGCCTCACACTGTCCGCTCATGGAACCCGCACAGAAGGCCCTGAGGGCATACCTCGAACAGGCCTCCATCACGAGCCCTGAAGCACGGGTCGTGTTCAATGCAACCGCCCGCGAAGCCAGTGAACCTGAAGCCATCAGAGATCTCCTCGCGGAGCAGCTGACCTCACCGCTCCTGTGGGAGGAATCGGTACGGCATGTTGTCGGAAGCGGGATAGAACGTTTTATTGAAATCGGGCCGAAATCGGTGCTCGCACCTCTTGTGAAGCGGATCGTACCCGAGGCGCAGGTGGAGGTGATCACAAGCCATGAACATTGACCTGCACGCACAGGTTGCCCTTGTCACGGGGGCCAGCCGGGGGATCGGCGCTGCCATCGCGAAGGTGCTCGGGTCTTCGGGCGCCCATGTGATCGTGAATTACCGGCAGCACCAGGTGGGGGCGCACGAGGTTGCCGAAAGCGTGATTGCCTCCGGAGGAAGTGCCGAGATCCTGGGCTTTGACGTGACCGATGAACAGGTGGTTGGCTCGTGCATCCATGACATTGTGCAGCGGCATGGAAAGATCGATATCCTGGTGAACAATGCCGGGATCTCCAAGGATGCCCTGCTCCTGAGGCTCAAGCCGGAAACGCTCGGTGAGATGCTGGATGTAAATCTCAAGGGTGCGTTTTTCTGCGCTTTTCACGCCGCTCGATCTATGATAAAGCAAAGACGGGGAAGAATCGTGACGATCTCTTCCATCGTGGGCCTCGGGGGGAATGCGGGGCAGAGCGCCTACTCGGCCACGAAAGCCGGGCTCATCGGCATGACGAAGAGCTTTGCAAAGGAACTGGCTCCCAGGGGGGTACTGGTGAATGCGGTAGCACCTGGTCTCATCGATACTGAAATGACCCGGTCTCTGGATCAGGACGCTCTTCGAAAAGCTATCCCCTTGAGCAGGATCGGAAGCCCCGAGGACGTGGCCGGCGTTGTTCTTTTTCTTTGTTCTGAACTCAGTTCGTATATTACAGGGCAGGTCCTTGTCGTGGATGGTGGATTATACGTGTGATTCGCCCAGGGACGCATAAACCATAAAGGAGGACGAATTTCATGGTTGATGTTCAACAGCGCGTCATTCAACTGATTGCTGAGCAGCTTGAGAAGGACATCTCCGAGGTGTTGCCGGAGATGTCCTTTGCCGATGATCTCGGTGCAGACTCCCTTGATTTGGTCGAGCTTATCATGACGGTCGAGGAAGAGTTTAACATCGAGATTCCCGACGAGGATGCCGAAAAGATAAAGCTCGTGAAGGATGCCATAGACTACGTTCGTTCAAAGATATGATGACGTAGATGAAACAGGTTGCAGTCACCGGTTTCGGTGTAGTCTCTCCCCTGGGGAGTGATATCCATTCATTCTGGGAACATCTGATCCATGGACGCTCTGGGATAACCTCCATTCCATCCTTCGAGGAGCTCCCGGTTCGTTTCGGCGGTCCTGCAAAAGGCTTCGATCCTTCAGTACATCTTTCAGGCAAGGAACTGCGTCATACCGACAGGTTCACCCAGATGGCCATATCCTGTGGTCTCGATGCATACCACCATGCAGGCCTCACACAGGATGCATACGCTCCTGAAAGGATCGGGGTTCTCGTTGGATCTGGAGCGGGGGGCGTTGCAAGCCTCGAGGAGCAGATTCTGAATTTCAATTCCCGCGGTCCCAGGCGGATTTCTCCGCTGACGGTCACCATGTTCATCGGGAACATGGCCTCCGGAGAGCTCGCGATCCGCATCGGCGCCCGTGGGCCAGGCATGGGTCTCGCGACGGCATGTGCAACGGGTGGGCATGCCATTGCTGTCGCACATCGTCTCATCCAGTGTGGGGATGCCGACTGTATGATCGCCGGCGGGGTGGAGGCATGCCTCACGCCCTTTGCACTGAGCGCATTTGCAGCGATGAAGGCGTTGTCCTCACGCAACGATGACCCAGCGAGGGCATCCCGTCCCTTTGACAGGGACCGGGATGGCTTTGTCATGTCGGAGGGGGGAGCCGTTCTCGTCTTTGAGGAGTATTCCCGCGCCCGAGAACGCGGGGCAACGATCTTCGCAGAGATCTGCGGGATCGGGATGAGCCAGGATGCCTATCACATCGTGGCCCCGGATCCCGAGGCAAAGGCGATTATCTATGCCATGGAGCGTGCCATCGGTGATGCCGGTGTTGCAAAGGAGGACATCGGGTACATCAATGCCCACGGAACCTCCACGCCGCTCAACGACAAGACAGAGACCTTTGCCATCAAGGAGGTTTTCGGATCACGTGCCTATGACATTCCCGTGAGTTCCACGAAATCCATGACAGGCCACCTCATCGGGGGCACGGCGAGCCTGGAGACGGTCATCTGCATCCTGGCGTTGAGAGCGGGGATGCTTCCGCCGACCATCAATCTCGACACTCCTGATCCGGAATGCGATCTCAACTATGTCCCCCATACCGCCATCGGGACGCAGACCTCCTACTGTCTGAACAACTCCTTCGGCTTCGGGGGACAGAATGTTGCCCTGGTGATTGGAAAGACTCCATGAAAATAGCTGTTTCATGCGACCATGGGGGGCTGCTTCTCAAGGGGCCGGTGAAAGAGAGCATTATTGCCCACGGACACGAAGCCCTCGATCTCGGGACCCACGGACCGGAATCGGTCGATTATCCCGATATGGCTGTGAAGGCCCTGGAACTCCTTGTCAGGGGTGCGTGCGACAGGGCTGTCCTGATCTGCGGAACCGGCATCGGGATGTCGATGTGTGCAAACCGGATGCCGGGGGTGCGTGGCGCCTTGTGCCATGATGGATACACGGCCCGTATGGCCCGCCTCCACAACGACGCCAACTGCCTCATCCTGGGCGGCCGGGTGCTCGGACCGGGAGTGGCACAGGACATCGTGGAACTCTGGCTGGCGACCCCCTTCGAGGGAGGGCGTCACCTGGAACGGGTCAGGAAGATCGAGAAGATACGAGAACAGACCACACAGGCATCGAAAGGGGAGAAGAGATCGACATGAACGATGAATCAATCCGCGCAACCGACCCGGAGATCTATGAAGCCATCCGGAACGAACTGAAAAGGCAGCAGAACAAGCTCGAACTCATCGCATCCGAGAACATCGTGAGCAAGGCCGTGCTCGAAGCCCAGGGATGCGTGATGACTAACAAGTATGCCGAGGGGTATCCTTCCAAGCGATACTACGGCGGGTGCGAGCATGTTGATATGGCAGAAGATTTTGCCATTGAACGCGCAAAGAAGCTTTTCGGTGCAGACCACGCGAACGTGCAGCCGCATTCAGGCTCCCAGGCGAATATGGCCGTCTATTTCTCGATCCTGGATGTGGGGGACACGTATCTGGGTATGAGTCTGCCCCATGGAGGACACCTCTCCATGGGTTCTCCCGTGAATTTTTCCGGCAAGCTCTACAACGTGATTCCCTACGGGGTAAGAAAAGACACGCACCGCATCGACTATGACGAGGTCAGGGATCTGGCGAAAAAACACACTCCGAAGCTCATCATTGCCGGTGCCAGTGCCTATCCGCGAATTATCGACTATCAGGTCTTCAAGGAGATCGCAGATGAGGTCGGCGCCTATTTCATGGTGGACATGGCGCACATCGCCGGACTCGTGGCTGCAGGTCTCCACCCGAGCCCGGTGCCGTATGCAGACTTCGTCACCACCACGACCCACAAGACCCTCAGGGGCCCGCGGGGAGGGATGATCCTGTGCAGAGAGAAGCATGCAAAGACTCTGAATTCCCGGGTTTTCCCAGGCATGCAGGGTGGACCGCTGATGCACGTGATCGCCGCAAAGGCCGTTGCATTCAAGGAGGCCATGACGCCTGAGTTCGGAGAGTACCAGAACCAGGTCGTGCGCAACGCCAGGGCCCTTGCAGAGGAACTGATCGAACAGGGCTTTTCTCTGGTCTCCGGCGGGACCGACAACCATCTCATGCTCATCGATCTCACGAACAAGGACATCACGGGAAAAGACGCCGAGGCCTATCTCGACGACGCCTGGATCACGGTGAACAAGAACACCATCCCCTTTGAGACGAGAAGCCCGTTCGTCACCTCGGGCATCAGGATCGGGACACCGGCCCTGACCACGAGGGGAATGGGGGAGGACGAGATGCGACTGGTTGCTTCGTGTATCGCCCGGGTGATCGAAGCAAAGGGTGATCCTGCGGTCATCGAGAAGGTGCGCGGCGAGGTCGGACAACTCACCGCGAGGTTTCCCATCTACCAGGAGATGTGATGAATGAGGTGCCCAAGGTGTTCTGGACTTGAAGACAAGGTGATTCAGTCCAGGATCAGTCGGGATGGTGACTCAATCAGACGCAGGAGGGAGTGCATCACCTGTGGGTGCCGGTTCACCACCTACGAGACCATCGAGGATTTCTTCCCGGTGGTCATCAAGAAGGACGGCAGGAGAGAGCCATTCAACCCCGAGAAAGTGATCTCCGGTCTCACCAAGGCCTGTGAGAAGCGTCCCGTGAGTATGGAAACCATTGTCTCCATCAAAGATGCCATCGTGTCGGACATTCACTCCACCTGGGAAAAAGAGGTGCCGTCCTCCTACATCGGGGAGAAGATCATGGATGCTCTCCACGGGGTTGATCCCATTGCCTACGTGCGGTTTGCCTCGGTGTACCGGGAGTTCAAGGATGTCAGGGAGTTCATGCAGGAGATCAAGGGTCTCGGCAAGGCGAAGAAATGACCCCCGATGAGCGTTTCATGCAGGAAGCCATCTCCCTGGCACGTCAGGGACTCGGAAGAACGGCGCCGAACCCGCCGGTGGGTGCCGTTGTCGTCCGGGACGCCACAATCGTCGGCAGCGGGTACCACCCCAAGGCCGGCCAACCCCACGCAGAGATCCATGCCCTGCAGGCTTCCGGTCTAAAGGCAAAAGGCTCCACACTCTACGTCACCCTCGAACCCTGTAACCACTACGGCAGGACACCACCGTGCACCGATGCAATCATTGCCTCCGGCATCTCCCGCGTCGTTGTCGGCACCCCGGATCCCAACCCCGTTGTTGCCGGAAAGGGCATTGAGCGTCTCCGAGGAGAAGGGATCGAGGTGCTCGTCGGGGTTGAAGAAGCACGGGCACGAGAGCTCATCCGTTTCTACGAGACATGGATACGCTGCAATCGTCCCCATGTGATCCTGAAGGCCGCCATGAGTCTCGATGCACGAATTGCCACTGATCGAGGTGATTCCCGGTGGATCAGTTCCGAGGAGTCGCGGGCCTATGTCCATGAAATCAGGAACGAGGTGGACGGCATCCTCGTGGGCATCGGTACGGTAATCGCCGATGATCCTCAACTCACCTGCAGGATACCCGGAGGCAGAAACCCGGTGCGGGTCATCGTCGACCCGAAGCTCCGGATTCCTCCCGACGCCCGCTGTCTTGGTGAGGACACACTCCTGATCACCGCAAAGCCACCTGAGGGCCCGGGGAACATCACTGTGGGTGGTCCCCGCGTGAAGGTGATTCCTGCGGATCACCGGGGAAGAATTCCCTGGAAGGACATCTTTTCAACCCTGGGAGCGATGGGAATGCATGCGGTCCTTGTGGAAGGCGGAAGCGCCACATTCTCAAGCCTCATCCAGTCTTCTCTCGTGGATGAGGTTATGCTGTTCATCGCACCGAAGCTCTTTGGAGGAGGCATTCCCCTGGTGAACTGGGGTTCTCCGGAAAGCGTTGCGGATGCGCTGCCCCTTGTGATAACAGGGCTGAAGAGCCTGGGCAAGGACGTGCTCATCACTGCCCGCATGGGGGAATGAATGTTCACAGGGATCGTGGAAGCCATCGGCACACTCAGATCGGTACGCCCCTATCTCAAGGGGATCGCGCTTGATATCGAAAGCGGCCTTGACCTGAGTGATGATCGGGTGGGTGACAGCATTGCCGTGGACGGCGTCTGCCTGTCCATCACCGGTCTTGCGGGGAGTGTTTTCACGGCGACGGCATCCGCAGAGACGCTGTCACGATCCACGCTGGGGAAGATCAAGAGCGGGGCGCGACTGAACCTTGAGCGGGCCCTCACCCTCTCGTCACGCATCGGCGGCCATCTCGTGATGGGTCATGTGGACTGTGTGGGAACCCTGCAGGAGAAAATCCTGGTGGGAGAGTCCACCAAACTCCGTGTCGGGTTTGACAGGGCATACACCCACTACCTCATCGAAAAGGGCTCTGTGGCCATCGACGGGGTGTCGCTGACAATAAACGAAGTAGGGACCGATTCTTTCTGCGTCAATATCATTCCCATAACCATGACATCCACTTCCTTGACACTCAAGGGGCCCGGTGATAGGGTAAACCTCGAATTTGACCTCATAGGGAAATACATCGAGCGATTGCTGCACCGTGATAAAGACAGAAACCTTGAGGATCTCCTGAAGAATAAGGGTTATCTCTAGAGAGGAACGACAATGCCGACGAGCACCGTTGAACAGGCCCTGGAAGAACTCAGACAGGGCAGAATGATCATCTTGGTCGATGATGAAGACAGGGAGAATGAGGGAGATCTCACCATGGCGGCGGAGTTTATCACTCCCGAAGCCATCAATTTCATGGCACGTTTCGGAAGAGGGCTCATCTGCCTGGCCCTTGACCACGAGATTGCAGACAGGCTTGAACTTCCACCAATGGTTCGAGACAACACGAGCAAGTTTGGCACCGGATTCACGGTCACCATCGAGGCCAAGAAAGGGGTGACGACCGGCATTTCTGCCCACGACCGTGCCGTCACCATCCGCACGGCCATTTCTGAAGAGACGCAGCCGTATGACCTGGCCCGGCCGGGCCATGTCTTTCCCATCCGGGCGAGGGAAGGCGGGGTGCTCGTGAGGACCGGTCAGACCGAGGGGTCCGTTGACCTGTGCAGAATGGCAGGATTGAGACCCGGGGCCGTTATCTGCGAGATCATGAACGAAGACGGTACCATGGCCCGCAGGCCCCAGCTGGAGCTCTTCGCAAAGGAGCACGGACTCAAGATCTGCACCATTGCGGATATCATCGCCTACAGGATCAGGAACGAACGGCTGGTCAGGGAAGTGGTCCGGGCGGCACTGCCCACCCCCTATGGGAATTTCGAACTCATCGGGTTTGACAACGATATCGATCACAAGGAGCACATCGCACTGGTCAAGGGTGAGATCACTCCCGATGAACCTGTACTGGTGCGGGTGCATTCAGAATGTCTCACCGGAGATGTCCTGCTTTCCCTCAGGTGTGACTGCGGAGAGCAGCTCCACAGTGCCATGGAGATGATCGAGAAGGAAGGAAAGGGGATCATCGTCTACATGAGACAGGAGGGAAGGGGTATCGGCCTTATCAACAAGCTCAGGGCATACCATCTCCAGGATCACGGGAGAGACACCGTGGAGGCGAATATCGAACTCGGGTTTGCCCCAGACCTGAGGGATTACGGCATCGGCGCACAGATCCTGGTTTCTCTCGGTGTGCGCAAGATGAGGATGATGACCAACAACCCCAAGAAGATCATTGGCCTGGAAGGCTACGGGTTGGAGATCGTTGACAGGGTTTCCATCGAAATTCCCCCGACCAAGGAGAACCAGAAGTACCTGAAGACGAAGAAAGACAAGATGGGACACATTTTGGAGGTGGTATAGATGGCGCATGTCGTGGAAGGCAAGTTGTCCGGAAAAGGGAAGAAGGTCGCCATTGTTGCGAGCAGGTTCAACGATTTCATCACCTCCCGGCTCATCGAGGGAGCCCTGGATGCCCTGAACAGGCATCAGGTGCTGCAGGACGACATCACGATCTATCGGGTGCCCGGTTCCTTCGAGATTCCTCCCGTGGTCAAGAGACTCGCCGGGCTTGGTGTCTGTGATGGTATCATCGGGCTCGGCGCCGTGATCCGAGGATCCACACCACACTTCGATTACGTGGCATCCGAGGTGAGCAAGGGGATTGCCCAGGTGGCCATTGATGCCGCGTGCCCCGTGATCTTTGGGGTCCTCACCACCGATACCATCGAGCAGGCCATAGAACGGGCTGGGACAAAATCCGGGAACAAAGGGTTCGATGCAGCAATGGCCCTGCTCGAGATGATAGACCTCTATGCCCAGATGTGACGCGCAGCATGAGAATCAGGACTCGAGCGCGAGAAATTGCCCTTCAATACCTCTATCAGATCGATATCACCCATGCTCACACCGTGGAAACGCTTGAGGAATTTTTCACACACTTCGTCGATGACAAGGATGTCGTCCCCTATGCACGGGAGCTCGTGTCCGGGGTCTGCGATTCACTGGTTCTGATTGATTCCTTCATCGAGAAGGCCTCAGAGAACTGGAAGGTGAGCCGTATGTCCACCACGGACAGGAACATTCTCAGGATAGCCACCTATGAACTTGCATACAAGCCTGATATTCCGTACCGGGTTGCCATAAACGAGGCGATCGAGATGGCGAAGCGGTTCGGGTCTCCCCGATTCCCTGCCTTTGCAAACGGGGTTCTCGACAAGGTATGGAGTGAGGTCTCTGCCCGTGGAAGTACATGTTGAGACCAGGGACATCCTCGAAATGGACCCCGAGGTCTTGGGGCTGTGGTTCTTCAGTGATGAACGCCCCCTCAAGGGGTTGACCGGTCTCGTCGACTGGCGGCTCGAAGCCAAACTATCTCACCTGATCATGTCAGGCTTCCTCAGCGGAGACTATGGAGAAAAGACCCTGATGAGACCCGCCGGTGAACTCCCCCGGACAGCGCTGCTTTTCATCGGGTTGGGGGGCCTCAATGAACTCATCCCAGAGAGGGTCCGGAAAGCCGGTGAACTCATGGCTCGAACAGCCGTGCTCCTGTGCAGGGAAAGCCTCTGCGTATCACTGCCGGGAAGCGGTATTACGGGCATGAATATCGTGAGCTCTGCAGAGCATATGCTTGCAGGCTTTGCGCAAGAAATAGGAGAGAGGCGGTTCCTCCTGAAGGTCCACTGTGCGCCCGAGGATGTTGATGAGGCGGTCCTGGGCTTTCAGAAGACCAAGGTGTCCATGAAAACCTTTCTCCATACCAAGATCATTCAGGAGAAATCATGAGCGTGCTGATCATCGGGGCAGGAGATGTGGGTTTTACCATTGCCAAGCGCCTCACGGAAGAGGACATCGATGTCTACCTCGTTGAAAAGAATGAGGCAAAGGTTGCGAAACTCTCCCAGATGCTCGATGCCCAGGTGATCTGGGGCTCTGGATCGAGCCTGAGAACGCTCAAGAAGGCAAATATCAAGCACACGGAGATGCTCATCGCCGTTACGGACTCCGATGAGGTAAACCTGATTGCGAGCTACCTTGCCGGTTCGTTCGAAGACATTCCCACCAAGATCGTACGGATCCGCGGCAAGGATTACGATGCAGCCACCAGGATCTTCGAGAAGGATTACCTCGATATCGACCTCGTTATCAATCCTGAGCTCGAAGCAGCAAATACCATCGAAAACATTCTGGAAGTCCCGGGATCCCAGGATGCCATCAGGATCGCCGACGGCAGGGTGAGGCTCGGGGGATTCAAGGTGACCAACGGCTCACCGCTGATCAACAAGAATCTCATCGAGATCGGAAAGCTCTTCACCGGGGTCACCTTCCTGATTGCCGCCGTTCTCAGGCAGGGGACGTTGCTCATCCCCAAGGGAAAAGACCAGATCTTGGCCGGGGACCGGATTTACATCGTCCTCGACCAGGGTGATAACCGGGAGATACTTACCTGTATGGGCTCCTGCAGAAAGCCGACCCAGGCCGTCGTGATCTACGGGGGAAGCATCACCGGGGAGATCCTGGCCACGCGGCTCGAGAAGAAGAACATGAGTGTCAAGCTCATCGAGCACGATGAGAAGCGATGCCTCGAACTCAGTGAGATGCTCGCCAAGACAACAGTGCTCAACAGCCCCACCATGAACCGGGAACTCCTCGAGACCGAGCGGATCTCCCTCCAGGATGCCTTCATTGCGGTTTCCAACGACGAAGAGGCAAACATCCTCTCCTCCCTTCTGGCAAAGCGGATGGGAAATGGCCACGTGATAGCCCTGATCAATAACATCGATTACATCTCCCTGGTAAGTGATATCGGCGTGGATGCGGTCATCAACCCGAGGATGGCTGCCGTGGCAAAGATCATGCAGTTCATCCGGAAGGGGAAGATCTTTTCGGTCACGAGCCTGTCCGATGTCGAGGCAGAGGTCGTGGAAGTGGAGGCCATGGAAACCTCAGACCTGGTGGAAAGGCCGATCAAGGACCTCAAGTGGCCCAGAGATGCCATCATTGCAGGCATCATCCCCTTCGGCCAGTCCAAGGTGATCGTGCCCAGTGGAGACACGGTCATCAAGCCAGGGGACCGGGTTATCATCTTTGCCAAGAGGGGCGCCATGCCGTCTGTGGAAAAGATCCTGAGCGTGAAGCTCTCCTATTTCTAGGGTGCGATGAATACCCGGATCCTCATGAATCTGCTGGGCAAGAGCGTGCTCTTCTACTCCCTTGCCATGGTGCTGCCCCTTGCCGTCTCCTTTTCCTACGGGGATGACGATTTTTTTGCCCTTGCATGTGGCGTGGTTATCGGAACAGCCGTGGGCTTGACCCTGCTGCTCTCATCATTGAAGCCCACCGGGGAGCTGAGGCACCGCGAAGGATTTCTCTTTGTCACGCTGCTCTGGACCCTTGCGGGATTGCTCGGATCCATCCCCTTCTGGGTGAGCGGATATATCCCCTCATATGTGGATGCGCTTTTCGAGACCGTTTCCGGATTCACGACCACGGGGGCGTCCATCCTCACGGACATCGAAGTCCTGCCCCACGGGCTGCTCCTGTGGAGATCGCTCACCCAGTGGCTCGGGGGCATGGGCATCATCGTGCTCACCATCGCGATCCTGCCCTACCTCGGGGTCGGCGGCATGCAGATCTTCAAGGCAGAATCACCCGGCCCTTCCATCGACAAGCTCAAGCCGAGGATTACCGAGACGGCAAAACTGCTGTGGGGAATCTACGTGGGCTTCACCCTCGTGGAGGTCGTTCTCTTGATGTTCGGGGGGATGAATCTCTTCGAGGCAGTGTGCCACTCTTTCACCACCATGGCAACCGGTGGGTTCTCGCCGAAGAATGCGAGTATCGCCGCCTACAACAGCACCTACATAGATGGTGTGGTGACTGTCTTCATGCTCATCGCAGGAACGAACTTCGCCCTCCACTACGCGGCGCTCACGGGGAATGTCCGGCGCTACCTGGCAAGCCATGAGTTCAGGTGGTATATCAGTATCTACCTTCTCGGGTGTGTCTTCATCATGATCTCAGCCAGGGGCCTCTACGCTACACTGGGAGAGGAACTGCGGCATGTCGGCTTTCAGGTCTCCTCCATTCTCACCACCACCGGGTTTGCCACCCATGATTTTGCGATGTGGCCCATGGCTTCGCAGTTCATGCTGCTTCTCCTCATGATCATCGGGGGATGCGCCGGGTCCACGGGTGGTGGGATCAAGGTCCTCAGGCTCGGGATTCTCCTCAAGATGGCCCACAGGGAGATCAAGAAACTGGTTCACCCCCAGGCGATATTCACCATCAAGTGGGACACCACCCCGGTATCTCAAGAGACGCTCAATTCCATCGTGGGATTCGCTGTCTTTTTTGCCGCGCTGTTTCTCGGAGCATCCTTCATCATGGCCATGCTGAATCTTGATTTTACCACAGCGATCTCCTCGGTCATCGCCTGTATGAGCAATATCGGTCCAGGACTGTCCACGGTTGGGCCCACGGGAAACTATGCCCATATTCCTGATGCGGGCAAGCTGGTTCTCACCTTCTGCATGCTCGTGGGTCGCCTTGAGATCTATACCGTTTTCGTCGTGTTGAGTCCCGTATTCTGGCGCAGATAGCTCTCTATGAGTTGACGGTTCTTACATCGAGCGGTGGACTTTGGTGCAGCGGGATGTGCAGAGCGGTCTGGGAACGGTCTGGAACCTTCACCCGGTCATGGCTATTTCGTCAAACCTCGTATTATGGCCTCATCCAGGATGATCCCTTTCTGAACGCTGCCGGTGATATCCAGATCGTGTGCCCTCACAAGGGTCAGGTCGACGCTGTCGAGCTCGGAATTCCTGATCTGTATCTTTTCGATGGTGGATGCCAGGAATGAAGCGAGTCTTACGCTCGTATTGTTCAAGGTGGTGGTACTGAGACGGGAAAGGCCGAAATTTACCTCGCTCAGATCGCATCCATCCAGGGTGCAGTCCTGGATGAGGCAGAACAGGAGGTTCGCCTTTTTCAGGATCGATCCGGAGAGATTGAGATTCTTCAGTGTCGAGTTCAGGATGGACGAACCTGTGAGATTCGCCTTGGTGAGATCCTGGTTTGAGAGCGTCACCCTGATGAACCGGGCATCAAAGGCTTTGACCCCGGTCAGGGTACATGAGCTCAGATCCTGGTCTTTCAGGGTGATCTCCGAGAGGAACGCGGAGGAGAAGTTCGTGTATTTCAACTGAGCACCATCGAAAGTGGCCCTCTCAAGATGGGCCTCCTTGAAGTTCGCCCCGGTGAGATTTGAATTTCTGAGGTCTGAACCGCGGAGATTCGCTCCGCCGAGATCGAGATCAGAAAGGTCCAGGCCTCTGAGGTCCTTTCCCTCTACGGGAAGTCCTATGGAAACTGCTTCAAAGAGCTTTTCTCTGGTATAGAGTTCCATGAGGTTCACGCTCCTGAGAGGTATGCCTTTATCTCGGGTGTCATCACAAACTCTGACTCCGAGATATCACTGTTGTGAAGCGTAAACTGGGTTCTCACTTTTGTGTTCACGATCTCCCGTACTTCTTTCCCGACGAGAATTCTGGTACCCTGGTTTACAATGCCTTCGATGCAGATGGTGCCTGAAAACACCGTGGAAATCCTCTCCGTGATGTTCCGGATTTGTTCATCACACAGCCCCAGGGAATGCCGCAGCGTTTCCACAGCAGAGAGAATTTTCCTGAAAAGATCTTCCTGCTGGGCAGACAGTCGATTCTGCTCCTTGAGTGCCCGCAACTTTGCCAGTGATGACTGGAATTTGAGGAACGTATCGATCTTGTCGAGAATTTCCTGCTGAAGGCGCTCTCTCTCCTGGTAAAGTGCAGGGTTGTGTCCTATGCTGAGAGTTGTATCGCTCATGGCCGCCTCATGGCCGATGGTATGGCAATAGATCCACCCGTGTGAAGAGACGGTGCTGCCGGCAATCCATCCCGAAGGGCTTTTCACGATTACAGGACCTGCAGAGGTTACCTGACTGTTGCGGATGTAGTCTTCCACGACAATAGGCCCTCCTGCTTCAACCTGTGCGTCCTGAATGAATTTTACATGGATGGAATCTCTGGCAGAGATGTCCGCTTTTTCCTGTCCGAGTATACCGCCGAAGATTTTGATGGATCCGAGTGCATTGAGGACGACACGGCCGACACTCATGGCGATGGTGATATCTTCCCCGGCATGAATCTCGTAACCGTCGCCAACCTCTCCGTTGATGACCACCGAACCGTTGAATCTTATGTTCCCGACGGATGAATCCACCTTGTCCACCACATATACCGGCTCGACAGAGATGGTGGAGTCTGAAATGGCGACCATTCCGTCGATGCTGGAAAGAAGCCTCGTCCCGTCCTCAGATACTTCTATGTTTTTTCCCGACGGGAGCTTTGCAGGAGCTCCGATCTTTCCCAGGATCTCCTCTCCCTTGACGGATGTTCCGTTTGTTCCGGTTTCAGGGGGGATCAGTTCGCACAGGACATCACCCTTCTTCACGTTCTGGATGAGATTCATGTCCCGGATGTTGACCCTTCCTGAGAGATCTTCCTTGAGTCGTGCCTTTGCTCCCTCTGTGGAAAAGTGAAACCGTACCCCGCCGTCTTTCCCCTCACCGGGCTTTTCTCCCTTGGCGATGGTAACCCACCTGTTGAGCGTCTTTTCCTGTGCAACCTGATGGATGACTTCAGGAAACACCCCGTGGGTTATCCCTTCATTCCTGATTGCTTCAAAAAGATCACTCGGGCTGATGGAGCTGATTTCCACCGAGCGAGGGACGATTCTCATGGTTGCGATGAGATCGTCCTGAAGGAAGCTGAATTCAAGCGTGTACTCTTTTTCCACATCAGCTAGCTCGGATTCTCGACATCAAAACTTTACCGGGGTGCAGACAGCTATGACGCTGTGAACACAGGTATGGACGATAGCCTGAGGTATGGAATTTTCCTTGACGCCGAACAAGGGCTTGCTTAGGGTGCAAGAGGATCGAGGACAATGAAGGTTTCCGACATACGCTCATCATGTATCAAGGGATTTCTGGACGAGGCTGAGGGCATGAAGCTCCATGAGCTTGCCAGGGAGGCAGGCAGGTTCGGCCCTTGCCTGGAGATCGGAGGGTACTGCGGGAGATCCACGCTCTATCTCGGACTTGGATGCAGGCAGTCGGGGGGGGTGCTGTTCTCCATCGATCACCACCAGGGATCGGAAGAGCAGCAGCCGGGACAGGAATACTACGATCCTGAACTCTTCGACGAGAAAACGGGCCGGATCGATACCTTCTCCCTTTTCCGCAAGGCCATCCTCGATGCGGGGCTCGAAGAGACGGTGATACCCATCGTTGCCCCTTCTGAGCTGGTCGCGCGCAGCTGGTCAACTCCGCTGAGCATGGTTTTCATCGACGGAGGACACACCTATGCAGCCGCTTTTTCCGATTATACCGCGTGGTCCACGCATCTCCTGCCCGGCGGTATTCTCGCGATCCATGATGTGTTTCCTGATCCTGCCCAGGGAGGGCAGGCTCCCTACTACATCTACACGCTGGCACGGGACTCGGGGCTTTTTGTCGAGGAACCCATGGTCAAGACCCTGGGGATTCTGCGAAGGCTGAGAACCGGCCAAGTTCCAGACGATCTCAGGTCACGCCGGGATTGGTAGGGCATCGAGAGCCGGACTGTGTGTCCAGTGGAAGGACACCCGGCCGTTGAGCTGTTCAGACTTGATGAACCCGGATTCGTGGAATCCATGTAATACGTTGAACACGAACATCTCATCGCTGCCTGTTTTCTGGGAAATCGCCCGGGACATGAGAACCACGGGATCCATCCCCGATGAATACTCGCAGGATGTGTCCTCGATGATGTCTTCGGAGAGAATCCTGTAGACCAGGTTCATTCTGGCGCGCCCCTCTACCAGGAGCTGTTCATAGGGAGTGCAGGTCTTCTCCCGGTACCGTTGCTGGGTCTCCTGCCAGAGTTCTTCATGGAAGCGGTCGTACTCCTTCACGAAGGTTTCCATCTCCTCGGGTGAGAGCTTCGATGTTTTCACAATCGCATGGTTTGCATCGTAGAGATCCCAGTCGTGGCTCAGGATATCCAGGTCGTACCGGTTGATCTCCTCGTACACCGTGGTTCCCGGGAATGGGGCGAGGAGGTGATACCCATGGGCGATGTTCAGCTCGTGAGCGAACCGCTCGGTGTCCTTCAAGGTTTCCGGAGATTCTCCCGGGAGCCCGACCATGAAGGATGCGTGGGGGAGAATCCCCGCCTCTTTGCAGGCACGGACCGCAGCGCGGGCCTGATCCAGGGTGATGCCTTTTCGTGCGCGTTTGAGCATGTCGATATTCCCGGATTCGATACCAAAGCTGACACAGTCACACCCGGTCTCCCTCATGATTCTCAGTGTCTCGAGATCGACGGTGTTGACCCGGGCAAAGGCACTCCAGGTGAAATCGACGTTTCTGTTCCTGATTTCATAACACAGCTCTCGAACTCTGTTTTTGTTGGCGGTGAAGAGGTCATCGGCGACATTGATGCGTGAAAATCCCATGGATACGAGCTGTTCGATCTCGTCGACCACGAGTGCTGCGCTCCTGAACCGTCCCCTGTTCCCGACCATCTTTCTTCCCAGGCAGAAGACGCACTGGTTCGGGCAGCCCCGTGAGGTGATGATGCTCACGGGAAACCCCAGGGCCTGGTAGCGGGAGAGGGGCAGGAGGTGACGGGCCGGCAAAGGAATAGCGTCCAGATCGTGGATGAGTGGGCGTGCCTGGGTGATGAGTATCTCGCCATCCTTCCTGAAGGCGATGCCGGGGACAGTCTCCCATGAGGATCGTTCCTGAATGAGGGGGATCAGTTCCAGGAGCGTCTGTTCTCCCTCGCCAACCACGATGAGGTCGAGTTCGGGGTACGTGGTGAGCATGCCCTTGATATCAAAGGAGACATGAGGCCCCCCCATCATGGTGATGATGGATGGCCGGTGTCTCTTGACGGCCTGAATGATCCCGGCCGCCGTGAGGACATTCATGGTAACCGAGTTGGCACCGACTACATCCGGGTTGAAGGTATCGAGAATGGAAGCAAGCTTCTCGGGGGTGTATTTGCTGACAATGAAATCGAAGATGCGGACCTCTGCCCCGGCTGATTCACAGGCAGCAGCGACGTAGGAGAGCCCGAGTGGCGGTGAAGGGGCTTCTTCCAGGGGATAGGGTGTTGCGATCAAAGCAATTTTCATACGGATACTGCTCTCACTTTTCAGGACGTTTTATCGGGAAACATAACAGAGGTAAGCCATCCGAGGAGGGTGTTGCCCCGCAGCATATCTCTGTCGATCTCTTCGATATCATGAGCAAGTTTCATGGGGTTCGAAAACCAGTCGGCACGGGTTTTCAGGGGGATGTTCGGGTCGAGGGTTCTCACGGGTACGGCCGGGTTCCCTGCGGCGACGGTGTTGGGAGGGATATCCCTGATTACCACAGATCCTGCCCCGATGATGCTGTTCTCTCCAACGGTAACACCCTTGCACACGATAGCACCGTCTCCGATCCAGACATTGGTTCCTATCCTGACAGGGCCGGTTTTCCCGATGAAATCCAGTCGGTCATAGATCCCATGCCAGTCTGAATCGGTGATGTACACACCACTTGCCATCATGCAGCTGTCGCCGATAGTAATCTCCGTTGCGGAGCTGATCCGCAATCCCGGGCAGAGGAGGCAGTAGTTCCCGATCCTGATGGCACCCTCACCCGTGCTGCGTGACCAGACAGTCAGGCGAACACGGTGTTCGGGAGTAGTGATGACATTTGCATAGTCGCCCAGTTCAATAGGTTGGCCGAACACGTGTACGTGCCATGGCTTCATGAACGTGCAGCCCTTTCCCAGGTGTTCGAAGTGAGGCCTCAGGAAGTGTTCGACGTACCAGTCACGCACCTTCAGTTCGATCTTCTTGAGGTAATACGGTCTGTGGTCTCTTCTCAAGGAATCTATACCCTCATGTCTTTCGAATTCGAGTAGAACGCATCGTGGATACTGAACACCGGGTGGTGCTTTTTCAGGAACCGGTACATGTGAGATTTTGCACCTTGCCCTACTTCCCAGAAGGAGTGGTTGAACAGCTGGGATGCCGGGGTAATGTGGAACAGCGCATCGGTAGCCATCATCACCGCCGCATCGGTCCAGGTGAGTTTCTCCTCCGGCCAGATCACCATGTCCGGGAAGGTGAATCCACACCAGAAGGACCCGTCTTCATGCCTCCTGCCGAGAATCCATCCGAGGATGGTTCGGGCCAGGTCGGTCTGGCCCATTGCAGCGAGGGAAAGAATGAGTTCGGATGTTTCTGCCATCGTTACCCAGGGATTGTCCGATACGCACCGGCACCCGAGCCCGTCCACCATGAAGGTATTCCAGTATTTGTTCATGCGTTTCTTTGCATCCGCACCGGTAATCGCGCCGCAGAGCACCGGATAGAACCAGTCCATGGAATAGCGGGATTTCTCCTTGTTGAAGAGGTGCGGGCGATACCTGATGGCCTCACCCAGCCTTTGAAGAGCCGCCTGCCATCGTGGCCGTGCTTCTCCCAGGAGAAGAGCCAGGACAAGGGCACACTTGAGACTCATATAGATGGAGCTGCAGCCGGTGAGCAGTGCCATGGGATCGATCATCCCGTGAGGGTTTCTTGCCCAGTAGATTTCTCCTCCGGATGCCTGGAGGTTTACCGTAAAGTCGATTCCTTCACTGACCGTAGGCCAGATGTACTCGAGAAAATGTTTGTCCCGGGTAATCAGGTAGTAGTGAAAGATCCCCACAGCAATGTACGAGGACATGTTGCTCTCTCTCGTGAGGTCTTCCGGAGTGCCCTGGCGATAGGATGAATACCAGCTACCGTCATCGAGCTGGGTGGAGGCAAGCCATTCAAATGCACGCCTGGCTTCCTCGTAATACCCACCGATACTCAGACCGATGGCTGCCTCGACATGATCCCAGGGATCGGTTTTCCCCCCTTCGTGCCAGGGAATTTCTCCGGAATCCCTCTGCACCGAGGCAATGGATGCCGCAAGCTCATCTATGTCAAGGGGTGATGAAATCCTTCCGCCAGATAGATCACGTTCCATATTGATCACCTTTTTTCAGATAAAGTACGATGCTTTTTGCAATGAGCGGATTGAGAATCCTGTCGAGGAAACGGGTCAGCAGCGGCTTCTGCATGATGTCCCAAACAAGGAAGCGGTGGTAGAGTGCCACCAGGGGAGAAGCGTCATTCTTGTGGCCAACCAGACACTTGAGCCACCAGTACGGACTGTGCAGTGAATGCGCCCATCCCATCTCCAGGCAGGTGAAGCCGGCAGATTCCAGGAGCCCGATGACCTGACGCTTCCGGTAGATCCTGATGTGTCCGCCTTCCTCCGAGTGGTAGTCTTTCGACAACGCCCAGCAGATTCGTTCCGGCAGGTAGCGGGGGACACTCACCACGAGGGAACTCCCTTTTCTGAGAACCCGGGAGATCTCCCGGGCGGCCTTCTCATGATCGGGTACGTGTTCAAGCACCTCTGAGCAGATCACGATATCAAAGGTTTCATCGAGAAAGGGGAGCGAGGTGATGTCGCTCACGAAGATCATGCCGTTCCCTCCGCCATCCTCGCCGGTGTGCCGCATGATTTTGATGGTATTTTGTGCCTTCAGGGCATCATCCCGGCTCATATCGATGCCGACGACATCCACGCCCTTGAATCGAAAGGCTTCACTCAGGTGCCGACCTGCCCCGCATCCAGCGTCCAGGACCCGTGTTCCCGGTTTCAGATCGAGCCTTGAAAAATCAACCGTGAGCATCGATTGCCTCCCTGTACACATCAACAACCCTTTGTGCCGTCGCGTGCCAGGTGAAATGCTTCTTCACCCGTTCATATCCTGCCAGGGCAAGTCTCTCACGTTTATCGGGGTTGTCCAGGAGGTCAACAAGGGCCTGTTCAAGGGCGCGTGCATTACCGGGGGAAACGAGGACGCCGGCGTCACCAACTACCTCGGGAAGAGCTCCGCCAGTGGTGCTGATGACCGGGACTCTGCATGCCATCGCCTCTCCCGCTGGCAGGCCGAACCCTTCGTAGATCGAGGGGACGACGGCCAATGTGGCCCTGGCATAGTACTCGGCAAAGGCGGAATCTTCGATGCGGCCGGTGAAGGTGACATATGTGTGTGCTTTCAGGTCATAGACGAGTTTTTCTATGAAGCCGTCTTTCTTGGGTTGACCAATGACCGTGAGCGTGACGTTGCGGTGTCTTCGTATCGACGAGACAGCCTCGATGAGGTAGCGGAGTCCCTTCAGGGGAGTGTCCGCGCTGTTGGTGACCATGATGGTGTCTTCGCGCCGAGGTACGTCCGGCATCGGGTGAAAGATATCAGTATTGATTCCATTCGCCACCACCCGGAACCGGTGCGGTGGTATGGAGAATGCAGTGCTGATATCCTTCTTGGATGCTTCGGAAACCGTGATGATATGTGACAGCCTCCGGGAAACTCTTCCCTGCATGCCAAGGAACGAGTACCATCTCCTGACCTTCCATTTTCTCCAGAAGACCCTTTCGGAATCAATCTCGACATCGCGATCCACAGTAATGGGATGATGGATGGTGGCCACCGTCGGCAGGCCAAGGGCCTTGATTCCGAGGATGCCGTAGGCGAGACACTGGTTGTCGTGGAGGATGTCGTACTTGCGGAAGTTCGCCTTCATGAATCTGAAGGCTCGAATACTCGACGTCAGAGGTTCCGGGAACCCGCCGCTCGATACCCCCAGCCATTCCATGAGGTTGATCGGATTTTTGAGTTCCCTGATATGTGGAACCCTGAAGAGATCGTCCGGATTGTACAGATCAAGGCTTGGCAACTTGTGGAGCGCGATGCCATCATCCAGAGTGGGGTAGGGAGGTCCTGAAACCACCTCGACACGGTGACCGAGATCTCGAAGCGCTGTGCTGAGTCTCCTGATGTAGACGCCTTGCCCGCCGCTGGTCGGTTTGCCTCGGTAGGTAAACAGACAGATGCTGAGGGGATCACGTGTGTCTTTACGGGTACGCCCCATCCCGCTGCTCGATCGAACTTTTCTCTCCAACGACATGGTACTGTAACGTCTCTCTTTCGATTGAAAATGAAGAATTCCCCAACCTCCGCAAAGCAGTTCGCAGCGGCAACGAAATATCTTACCAGCACTACATTCATTTATCAACGAAAATCCTCTGGAATCACCTGTGTGGAATAGGTGCCACAGACAGTCTCTTGTTCCTCACGGGTGTACAGGATCTGTTCTGTGGATGTTCTGTTCACAGCGCGGGAAAAGAAGTCATGCCAGGATGAAAACTGCGATGCGTTCAGGGTATACCCTCGAGATTTCCCCTGGGTCTGCACAATGACGTGAGCATCGCAGGCACAAAAGCCAGGATCTATCTGGAAGAGACTGAGGCGGTGTTCTGCGTGAAACGCCGTGTGATGAACCTACGGGCGTTTTCCGTGAAGTGAGCAGAGCTTGTCACAGAGCAGTGCCGTGAGCCTTTCCATCGTTTCTTCACTGGGACAGCAGGGTTGCTCGACTTTTCTGGAGAGGGTAACCGTCAGAGAGTAGGTTCTGAAGAACACGCGACACCTGCTGCAATGTTCCATGTGGAGGTTCAGCTCATGGATGAGTTCTTCGGAAAGGGTGTTATCGAGATACTCCTGGAAAAGTTTTGAGCAGAGCATACAGTTCATTCTTCAGCCCCCGAATACGAATACCTCCTGAAGTAATCGCCGAGGGCCCTGCGTAGAATAAGTCTCCCCCTGTGTAGCCGTGACTTTACCGCCGGGACGCTCAGATCAAGCGCCTGGGAGATTTCCTCGTTCTTGAAGCCTTCGACGTCTTTGAGAATGACGACCATTCTCATGGTATCAGGCAGTGAGTCTATCGATGTTCTCAGGATATCTTTGCTTTCCTCGGAAACCAGGATATCGTCGGAAAGGGATGACCAGTCGTACTCGGCAGCGGTTTCGTTCTCCAGATCTTCTGAAACCGTCTGCTCCGTGTACTTCCTTTCCTTACGCAGGTAACCATACGCTGCATTCATGGCAACCCGGTAGAGCCAGGTGGAGAAATAAGCATCGTGAGTCAGGGCGTGGATCTTGGAAAGGATGGTGAGGAAAACTTCCTGCATGATTTCTTCAGCGGCTGCTGCGTCTCTCGTGACATGCAGGGCGAGATTGTAGATCTTCTGTGAATACCGTTTCACAATCTCCTCCAGAGCATCCCTATCCCCTTTTTTTATCCTGCCCACGAGGATTTCATCACTGAGGTCTTTATTTTCCTTGCTCATTTAGATACCTGCTCTGACCCTATGGATTCAGCATCCTTCCATGTCAGGACGAGATTTCTCGCTGCGTGTACCTCATCCACCCGGGTCACCGGCGTTGACTGAGGCCTGTTCCGGACCGAGCCCGGCCCGCTCCGACACATCTCTGCGATTCTCTCCATGGCATCGGTAAACCGTTGAAGCTCCCTGAGCGGCTCGGTCTCCGTGGGTTCGATCATCAAGGCCCCGGGAACCACCAGGGGAAAGTGTACGGTGGGTGGATGAAACCCTGCATCCATAAGCATCTTTGCAATATCCATCGTCGTGATCCCGGCGTCTTTCTGTTTTCTGTCGCTCAGGACGAATTCGTGCAGCGTGGGCGTATCGTAGGGTAAATCGAAGGTTTCCCGGAGTTTTTTCTTGAGATAATTCGCGTTCAGGCAGGCCGTTGCTGCCGCCTTTCTGATACCATCGGGACCCACGGACAGGAGGTAGGTGAGGGCCTTGATGAGAACCCCGACATTTCCCAGAGTGCTGTGTACCATGCCGATGCTGTCGGGATAGTGTAGGGAGAGGTGGAAGAGCCCACTGGAATCTCTTTCAAGCCTCGGAACCGGGAGAAACCTCTCCAGAGTCTTCTTCACCAGTACGGGTCCGCCACCGGGACCACCGCCCCCATGGGGAGCGCCGAAGGTCTTGTGCAGGTTGACGTGCATGCAGTCGACTCCCATGTCTCCCGGTCTGGAGATTCCCATGATGGCATTGAGATTGGCGCCGTCCATGTAGAGGTACGATCCGTTCTCGTGCAGGATCGTAGCTATCCGTGAGATTTCCTGTTCGAAGATGCCCAGGGTGTTGGGATTGGTCAGCATGAGGGCGGCCACATCTCCGTCGAGATGTTTCTGAACAAGGGAGGCCGTGACGAATCCTTCCGGGCCCGAGGGGATGTTTTTTGTGATAAATCCGGCGATAGAGCACGAAGCCGGGTTTGTCCCGTGTGCCGTATCAGGAACGAGCACCGTGGTGCGGTCCTGTCCCACTGCCTTGACTGCCTTCTTGATGATCATCATCCCGGTGAGTTCTCCATGGGCGCCGGCTGCCGGCCACAGTGAACAGGCATCCATGCCGCAGATTTCCTGGAGAAATCCCGCCAGGGTATGGATGCTCGAAAGGATGATCTGCATCGCGCGCCTATCCGCTGGATGAATGGCTGCAAATCTGGAAAGGATTTCCTCGGAGATCTTCGGGTTGTGTTTCATGGTGCACGACCCCAGGGGGTACATGCCCTGGTCGATCCCGAAATTCAGGCGGGAGAGGCGGGTGAAATGGCGGATCGTCTCCACTTCCGAGATGTCCGGAAGAACGGGAAGGTGTTCTGCAGGTCTCAGATCATCGAGGTCACCGGCATCGAAGGGTTCAGGCACAAGCCGGGAGTTTTTTCCCTGGGAACTCAGCGTTATGAGCAGTGGTTCCCTGTGTTCGGGAAACGTGCTCACAGTCTCGTCAAAAGGCATCTGCAGTCCTCTTTCGTGTTCATTTCAGTCACGGTTACGAGCACCCCGTCAGAGATCTCGGGGTAGAACGATTCAATCCTGATGCCTGGAACAATCCCCTCCTGCTCGAGCCTTTCAAAGGTCTTTTCATCCATCCTGACGACGAACTCGTGGAAAAAAGGCCATGAGAACACGGTCTCCATGCCTTTTGCAGACAGCAGCTTTCTGAGGTATCGTGCACCGGATGCGCACTGGCTGGCGACCTTCCTGAGACCGATGGGTCCCATGGCACTCAGATAAAGGGCGGCTCTCAAGGCGCACAACCCCTGGTTTGTACAGATGTTGGACGTTGCCTTTTCCCTGCGTATGTGCTGTTCGCGCGTGGAAAGGGTCAGGCAGAACGCCTGTTTTCCGTTGTGATCATGCGTAAGCCCGACGATCCTGCCAGGCATTTTCCGGATATGGTCCCTCGTGGTACAGAAGAATCCCAGGAGTGGTCCACCCCCGCAGACAGGGTTGCCGAAAGACTGGGCTTCACCGATGACAAGGGTGCTCCCGTACGTGCCCGGTGGGCTCAATACTCCGAGCGAGACAGCATCGTTGATGACAACACCCCACAGTGCGAATCCCGTCGACATCCTTGAGATTTCCTCAATGGGTTCTATTACACCGAAATAATTAGGATTCTGGAAGAAGAAGGCCGCATCGCTTCCCAGGCTGCTTTTCAGGGAAGAGATATCCATGCTGCCCGTGGCGGGGTTAAAGGGGATTTCATGAACCTCAACGTCACCTACCTGCTGGAGATAGGTTCTCACGACAGCTCTGTAGGTTGGATTTGTCGCCCGACTTATGAGAATGCGACGGACGCCCTTGATGCGTAAGGACATCAGCGCGGCCTCGGCCAGTGCTGTGGCGCCGTCGTACAGGGAAGCGTTTGCCGCCTCCATGCCGGTGAGACTGGCCATCATGCTCTGATACTCGAAGATGGCCTGGAGTGTTCCCTGGCTGATCTCCGGCTGATAAGGGGTGTATGAGGTGACGAATTCCTGGCGGTGTGCAACGGCATCCACAAGAGCCGGAACGTAGTGCCGGTAGACTCCTCCGCCGGTGAAGAGGACGGCTTCTCTGGGCAGGGGGAAACGGGCGCGGAGCGTCTGCTCATCGTATGGTCCCTCCAGGGAGAGCGATCCCGCATACCGAAGCTCTTCCGGAATACAGGAAAAGAGCTCCTCTTCGGATCTGATACCGAGGAACGAGAGGATTGATTCACGCTCCTGGGGACTCAACGCAAGAAAGGGCATTCATTTTGCCTCTGCCTCGAGATAGTCCCGGTAGGCCTGTGCACCCATGAGATGGGCTGTTTCAGTGGGATCGTCCATGGCGATGAGCACCATCCATGCATCCCCGTAGCAGTCGGTGTTTATCATCTCAGGGCTCTGTTCCAGGGAGTCGTTCACCTCAATGATGGCTCCACTCACGGGGGAAAAGATCTCCGAGACCGCCTTGACAGACTCCACGGTGCCGATCTTTTCTCCGGGACGGACGCGGGTTCCCATTTTTTCGAGTTCGACAAAGACAATGTCGCCAAGTTCGCTCTGGGCATAGTCTGAAATGCCCACCCTCAGGGAGGTGTCTTCTCTTCTCCCCCACTCGTGATCTTTCGTGTACAGAAGGTCTTCTGGTATAACCATACGGCTCCTCACCTGATTACAGAAATATAAAATCTTACACTGTTCCTGCAACAAACGGGGGGGTTTTCACCCGAGCCCGGCACCGCCTCTCCCGGATAGAGACCGTAATCTCTTCTCCCTCGCGCACGGAGTTCTCAAGGTAACACAGAGCGATTCCAATGTCCAATATCGGTGAGATGCTTCCCGAGGAGACGTATCCGACCTGCTGATCGTCTTTTAGGCATGGACACCCATGACGGGGAACCCCCTTTTCGAGCATCTCGAGACCGGTGAGCCTCCTCGTGAGTCCGCCGGAAAGGACTGTTTCCAGGGCGTTTTTGCCCAGGAAATCCGCCTTTTTCATGTCCACGGCAAATCCGAGACCGGCTTCAAACGGGGTGATGGTGCTGTCTATGTCATTGCCATGGAGCGGATAGCCCATCTCGAGCCTGAGGGTATCCCTGGCACCGAGACCGCAGGGAGCAGCGCCCAGAGAGATCAGCGCGTTCCACAGCGGGACAACGGAGTGAGGATCCATGAAGATTTCGATGCCGCCAGCTCCGGTGTATCCTGTTTGTGAAACCATCAGTTTCCCGAACGCGCGGGAATCATACCGGGTAAAGGTGAAGGGATGGTGATCCCACTTGTCGATTTCAAGAACCCGAGAGAGGATTGTGTCTGCCTGCGGTCCCTGAAGGGCGAGCAGGGCAGTCTCGGAGCTGATATCAGAAAGCTCCGCCCCCTCACGGTTGTGCTGCTCCATCCAGGAGAAGACCTCGGCGGTGTTTGATGCGTTCACGCAGAGCAGGTATTCAACCCCTGAACGCACACAGTAGATGGTGAGGTCATCGATGATTCCTCCTGTTTCATTGAGCGCGAAGCCATAGCGTACCTTTCCCTGCTGTATGTCCGGGATTGAACGGGTGAGAATACGGTCAAGAAAGGGGACACTCTCTTTACCCTGTACTCGAATTTCTCCCATGTGGCTCACATCGAAGAGTCCTGCTCCTGAACGAGTGGCCAGGTGTTCCTGCTTGATGCCGGAGTACCACACGGGCATGTCCCAGCCATGAAAATCCACGATGCGGGCCTTGAGCTTCTGGTGTTCTGCATACAGAGGCGTTTTCATGGCGAACACTCAGGGGAAGAGCAGAGGAACAACAGGTTCTCCCGTTCTTTCCGTGGGCAGCTTCTGGTACGAGCCAACACCTTCATGATAGCGTCATCCCTTCTGAGAATGGTCATGTTTTCGCAGCGCGGTTTTTCTGGTGTCCCCGTGCCGCCACAAGGGTGTTCTCGAGCAGCATGGCCCTGGTCATGGGGCCTACACCACCTGGAACAGGGGTAATATATGAGGCGTGTTCCCGGGCCGCTTCGAAGGAGACGTCGCCCTTGAGGCCGGCTTCGGTACGGTTCATGCCGACGTCGATAACCACGGCTCCTTCCTTGATCCATTCCCCCTTGATCATCTCGGCCTTGCCGATGGCTGCAACCACGATATCTGCCGCCGCGATCTTCTGATCGAGGTTCCGTGTTCGTGAATGACAGATGGTCACCGTGGCGTGCTCCATCATCAACAGCAGTGCCATGGGTTTTCCCACGATGTTGCTCCTGCCGACAATCACGGCATCTTTTCCCTTTATCTCCACCGAGTGTTCCCTCAGCATGTACATCACCCCCGAGGGGGTGCAGGGCAGGATCGTCGGCTCTCCCACAAGGAGTCTGCCCATGTTGTAGGGGTGGAAGCCATCCACATCCTTTGCAGGATCAATGGTGAGCAGGACCTCCTGCGTGTCGATGTGGGCCGGCAAGGGAAGCTGCACGAGGATCCCATCCACCTCGCCATCTGCATTGAGCGTTTTGATCAGAGAGAGAACTTCTTCTGCTTCCGTGTGTTCAGGGAGGTGGTGATCGAAGGATCTGATACCCACCTGTGTGCAGTCGTTTTTCTTGGTGCGTACATAGATTGAGGAAGCTGGGTCGTCGCCCACGAGGATCACCGCCAGACCGGGAGCCCTGCCGTGTTGTGCAGCGAAGACACGGGTTTCCTGGGCGATCTGTTCCCTTTTCCGTGCTGAGAGTTCGTTTCCATTGAGAATAATCGCCACCGAGGCCTCCTTGGTTGTCTTAGCTCCGATAGACCCATTTGACATGGATCGGTCTGAAACTCACGGCGTGGGGGGTGGGAAGGATCATCTCCATGTCCACCACAAGCCAGGCATAGTCAGGCTTGAGTATCCGTAACTTTCCATCCGAGGGAGGGGAGCCCCATTCGGTATGTTTGTAACTCACATAGAGGATCACATCAAAGAACTCATTCGATTCACCCAGGGCGTATCCCTGCCGGAAGGCTTCCTCTGTAAGGTTGGCGCTTTCGATGAGCTGTTTCACATACTTTTTCTCTATCTGGACGACCGCATACCTGCCCACACCCTTTTCGGAATAACTGGTGAGCGTTCTGGTTTCAGCGCTCGAAACATAGATCGTGGTGAGTCCCCAGACGTTCTTGAGATACTGGGCCGAGATGAGCGCAGCTGATCTGCGGCCTCCAGCTGCCTGATGGTGCCAGCCGTAGTACTCGAAGAGCTTCTGCTGGAGGATTTCTGCGTACCTGTCACCCTTCTCGTAGAGGCTCTTGGAGATGTATCTGAGCTCCCTGCCGAGGCTCTCAGCCGCTTCTGCGATTGGCCAGTCTATCTTCACGTGGAAGTGCGTCAGTGCATATCTGTTTCGTTTCTTGTATCTGACCTCACGCTGAATGAGCAGACAATAATCGATATCCAAGAGCTGCTCGAGCAGTTCGAAAAAGGTGTCACGCTCGAAGAATCTCACCGCGGAGGAAAACGACCGGTGGAGCCTGAGATCCGGAACGAGGCTGATGGTTTCCTTGCGGATGCGGTTGTCTTCCGAGAATCGGATGTACTTCTGATGGACGTCCTCGATGGTGTCCTCGCAGAAAATGATGAAAAACGGTTGAGCTGTGGGAGATTCCTTGGAAAATTCCTTTTTCTTCGGCCTGAGATCACCTGATTCCACGAAAGGATAGGGAAGATTTTTTTCCTGGCAGGTCCTGTAGGGCTTTTCCAGGGCAAGAAATTTGAGCTTTTGCTCGAGCTCGTCACGCAGATATACGTAGATTGACCGCCTGATCTTTTCTGTGTGCCCAAGTTCAAATCTCGATCTCTTCTGCATGAGACGATCCACAACGAGTATCTACAAAAAAAGTCAGGGTTGAAGCAGATCGTAAGCCGGGTTCTGTCTCCTGAAGAAGGTTTCCCCGCTCCAGGCGGTAATCATTCCTCTAGGAGAGCAGTTGCCTGCTCCCTCAAGCGACCTACCCAGGGGCAGGACGGGCAATCCCATAGGCCCCTCTATTTGTCTTGCTCCGGGTGGGGTTTACCAAGCTTCCCCGGTCACCCGGGGAACTGGTGAGCTCTTACCTCACCGTTTCACCCTTACTGCCCGTGAAGAACAGCGGTTTGTTTTCTGTGGCACTTTCCCTGGGGTCACCCCCGGTCGCTGTTAGCGACCACCCGTGCCCTGTGGAGTCCGGACTTTCCTCTCGTGACCGCACATGCAGATCACCAGCGATTACCTGATCTCCTTCAACCCGCAACCATCCTCTCACACGAATGGACCGAATTCAAGCGTGAATTGATTTCTCCTCATCCCAGACCAGTCGGCAACAGTGACGCCGCCGGGTGATCCTCGTGATGCAGCCATCGTGATTACCGGTCTCTCGGGTGGTACCGGCTTCCAGGAGTGATTTGAGGTGTTCTGTTGAATGTCACAGACAAAGACAAACCGAAATCCCTCGAGGGGACGATCAGCATAGGTACTCAGCAGTCATTGCCTTGGTGCGGCATATGCTGTATAATGGCAACCATACAGGAGAGACTATGGGAGAGAGAAAGGCTATAAGAGAAGATACGCGCAAGCAGGATCGATTGTCTTTCTTCAACATGTACACCCACTCCTTTATCAGGGTCGCTGCATGTATACCCGGGATCAGGGTTTCTGATCCGCGGTTCAATGTTGAGAAGACCATTGAGCTCGTGCAGGAGGCATACTCACGCAAGGCTGTCATCGCGGTGTTTCCGGAGCTTGGACTATCAGGCTATTCCAATGACGACCTCTTTTTCCAGGAATCGCTCCTCCATGCCGTGCAGGAAGGACTAAAGACCCTGTTGCGCGAGACGGCTCACATCGACATGGTCATTGTCGTCGGTGCCCCGATTGTGGCGGTCAACGCCCTGTTCAATTGTGCTCTCATCATGCATGAAGGAAAGATTCTGGGCATCGCGGTGAAGAGTTACCTGCCCAATTATCGTGAATACTACGAGGCGAGATATTTCAAATCGGCTCGAGATCTTTTCTGTAACAGCATTGATCTGGCCGGACAATCCGCGATACCAATCGGGCCGGATCTGCTCTTCCAGGGCGAGAACATCCCGCACTTCAGATTCTTCGTGGAGATTTGTGAGGATCTCTGGGCCCCGATTCCACCCTCCAGTTATGCGGCGCTCTCCGGTGCAACCGTACTTGCAAACCTTTCAGCTTCGAACATCACCATGGGCAAGGATGACTATCGCCGTGAGCTTGCCTCCAACCAGTCGGCACGGTGTGTTTCGGCCTATGTCTACTCTGCCTGCGGACCCGGTGAATCCACAACTGATCTTGCCTGGGACGGCCACGGGATCATCGCCGAAAATGGAACCCTCCTCAGCGAGTCTTCCCGGTTCTCCTGGAGCCCGCAGGTGATCACTGCTGATATCGATCTGGAGCGTCTGGTGCAGGATCGGATGCGATTTACCACCTTCTGTCATGCAACGAGGAGTCATGCAGACCTCTGTGGGGCGTTCAGGACCGTTCCCGTGAAAGTGAGTATGCCGGGGGGGAGGATTTTGCCTGAAAGGGAGATACCGCGGTTTCCCTATGTGCCTCACGATCCTGCCATCAGGGAGAAACGCTGTTTTGAAATCTACAACATCCAGGTCCAGGGACTGGTAAAGAGAATGGAGTCTGCAGGGATCAAAAATCTGGTGATCGGGGTATCAGGAGGGCTCGATTCTACGCATGCCCTTATCGTGTGCGCGCGGGCCATGGACGCCCTCGGGCTTCCCAGGAGCAATATCAAGGCATACACCTTGCCCGGGTATGCCACCTCGAAAAAGACCTATGCAAATGCCACGGCGCTCATGCATGCACTGGGGGTTGAGGCGGGAGAGATAGACATTCGACCCTCCTGCGACCAGATGTTGAAGGATATCGGGCATCCCTGTGCCCAGGGCAGTGATGACTTTGACCTGACCTTTGAAAATGTACAGGCCGGAGCACGAACCTCGATTCTCTTCAGGCTCGCGAATTTCCGGCAGGCAATGGTCGTGGGAACCGGGGACCTGAGTGAACTGGCCCTTGGTTGGTGCACCTACGGTGTGGGAGATCACATGTCCCACTACAACGTGAACGTGAGTATCCCGAAAACACTCATCCAGTACATTGTCCGCTGGGTTGCCAGGGAGCATGGTATCAGTCCCGAGGTGTCGTCGTGTCTTGAAGAGATCCTCGATACAGAAATCAGCCCCGAACTTATCCCGGGTACGAATGGCGATCAGCCATCCCAGAGCACGGAGGCCATCATCGGACCTTACGAACTTCAGGATTTCAACACCTTTTACATCACCCGCTATGGATACCGGCCATCCAAGGTAGCCTTTCTCTCCTGGTGTGCCTGGCGTGACGCGGCACAGGGAACCTGGCCCGATGTTCCCGGCGGGAAGCGACACCAGTATACCCTGGGAGAGATCAAACACTGGCTCGAGATATTTATCCACCGGTTTTTCAAACTCTCTCAGTACAAGCGATCATGCATTCCCAACGGGCCAAAAGTCGGCTCCGGTGGCTCACTCTCTCCAAGGGGCGACTACCGTGCTCCGAGCGACTCGGAAGATACCCCGTGGATGGAGGATCTCGCCATGATTCCTGACGCCGACACCTGACTCCAGGGGAACCCGTGAAACAGTTCATAGGATGGTTCTCCTGTCCTGGACAGAACTCTTGGAACAGCCCTGAAGAAATGCCCGGATCAAGGATGACGCTGCTTGTGCTCCCTCAAAACCATCCGGATCTGGAGGGTCCGTTCCATACGAAGCCATGAGACCATCGTTTCTCTCAAAACTCGTGAATGGACCCCTATTTGACCCTGTTGTTCATGTGAAGATCCTCAATGAACGAACCTCACTCCTGTTTGACTGCGGGTGGTTCCAGGGCCTTGCAAATCGCGAGGTGCTGAGGCTCCATGCTCTCTTTATTAGCCATATGCACATGGATCATTTCATCGGATTTGATCGGATCCTCAGGGTCATTCTGCATCGGGAGCATCCTATCCATGTCTACGGACCCGAGGGAAGTACTGAGAAGATAATCTTGAAGCTGCAGGCATACTCGTGGAATCTCACACAGAACTATCCACTCGACGTCATCATCCATGAAGTAGGGCCAACAGCCGTGATCACGACGCATGCCTCTGCACGCAGCGGTTTCCAGGTCTCCTCCATGCACAACAGGGAGAGAAGCTCTCACACCATTGCGCGGCAGGGCCGATTCCACGTTGATGCCGTGGTCCTGGACCACAACATACCCACCCTCGGATTTGTCCTGAGGGAACCGTTCCACATCCATATACTTGGCGATGTTCTCAGGGAGAAGGGATACCGAACCGGTACCTGGATCGGTCTTCTCAAGACGTGTATCCTCGAGGATCGACTCGAGGAGATGATCCCGGTCAGGATGTCTCAGGGAGAAACGCTCTGTAAGGCTAGAACCCTCATGCACGAAATCGTCAGAACCTCTCGTGGACAGAAGCTTGTGTACATCACGGATATACGGTTCAGCCAGACCAATATCGACCGCATCAAGGAGATTGCCCTCGATCCCGACATTCTCTTCGTGGAGGCTTACTACCTCCATGAACTCAGGGAGCGTGCGTATGAGAAGGGACACCTCACGGCACAGCAGGCAGGGCATCTCGGAAAAGAGCTCGGGGCGAAGAAGCTCGTTCCTATGCATGTCTCTCCCAGATATCACCACAGAATGCGTGATATCCTGGCCGAGATTTCCCATGCCATGGAGAAGGACTGAGGTGTCTCTCGTCTCCTCGCTTGCCTTCTGGAAGGCGATGGGGTAAGAATCACCTCCAGAAACGAACCATGCCACGGGAGACGCATGCAGTTCATTGAAACGACGCTTCAGGATGTGTTCATCGTTGAGCCTTCTGTTCACAAGGATCAACGGGGATTTTTTCTCGAAGCATTCAGCTCGAGGATTTTTCGGGATTATGGCATCGCCGTCGATTTTGTCCAGGATAACTGTTCATTCTCAAAGTCATCAGGAGTGATCAGAGGCCTGCACTTTCAGTATCCTCCCCATGCCCAGGCCAAGCTGATCTGGGTCATCACCGGCTCGATCCTCGATGTGGTCGTTGATCTGAGGAGGGCTTCCCCGACCTATGGAAAGTGGCTCTCCGTTGAAATGTCCAGCTCCCCCGTGAGGATGCTCTACGTTCCCAGAGGCTTTGCCCATGGCTTCTGTACCCTGAGAAACAGCACACGGGTCTTGTACAAGGTCGATGCCTTCTATGCGCCCCATGCCGATGCCGGCATCCGGTGGAACGATCCTGATCTCGCCATTGTCTGGCCCACACAATCCCCCATCGTATCTGCCAAAGACAGTCGGCTTCCCTCCCTCTCCGACATTCCGCCGGTATTCTAGGTTGCCTGGTTCCCCTGTTTACGACGGGCCACGGACGCTGAGGACCCCATTGCTAGGTCCTGCTTGACTTCAGGAACCAATCGTTGTTTATTCCGCGTATGTTTCTGATAGTCTCAGGAGGTTATCCACCCGATGCCGATTTTCTGGCGCACAAGGCTCGCGATGCTCGGATGATCATCGCCGCGGATCGAGGTGCACGCTACTGTCTTGAGGCAGGAGTTACTCCACATCTCCTGGTGGGAGACATGGATTCCCTGAGCCCGCATGAGCTTCACGAAATTTCCGGTACGGGAATCGAAGTGATCAGGTTCAGCCCGGAGAAGGATGCAACAGATACGCACATCGCCCTCGATGAAGCCATCAAGCGGGGGGCGAATGCAATTGAGATCATCGCGGCAACCGGGAGCAGGTTTGACCATGCACTGGCAAATGTGCACCTCCTCTACCGGGCCTACTTGGCAGGCATTCCTGCCCGGATTGTCGATCAGTGCCAGGAGATAGTTCTCCTCGCAGGCACAGAATCTTTCGAGGACAGGGAAGGGGCAACAGTCTCCCTCCTTCCCCTTACCGCGCAGGTGGAGGAGATTACGCTCAAAGGGTTTTCCTACGAGCTTTCCGGTGCCCGCATGGAAATCGGGAACCCCTACGGGGTGAGCAATGTGATCACTGCTCGAAAGGCCACGGTCACCATCGGCAAGGGGATCCTTGTTGCGGTTCTGGTAACGGGGGAAGATTCATAGCGGACATGTCTTCCGTGATGTCCGCAACGGGAGTTCTTGGGACATAACCAATTCTATGGTAAAGGAAAAACTTAAGAAGGAGGGGTTCTTGAAACGGTCATTCGCTGCAGTGTTCATGGTTCTCATCGTGGTGTTCGGTTGCTCTCAGGCGCAGAAGGAAGCCGGTGGAACACCAGGGGGTATAACCGACCCCGATGTTGTTGCGATCATCGGGGATGACGTGGTCTATGGGAAGGACATTGAGATGGTACTCGCTCAGATGCCTGAGCATATCCAGAAACGGTATACCCCTTCACAGCTTCGCAGGGAGGTCCTGGAGGGATTCATCAGCATGAAAATGCTGGCGCACGAGGCGAAGAAACGCGGGATCGATCAGGACGAAGAGGTGAAGCACAAGCTCGCGTATGTCGTGGAACAGTTCCTCGCAAAGCAGATGGAAATGGAGCTTCGAAAGAGTATTACCCTCGGTGATGCCGAGATTGAACAGTACTATGTGCAGAATCGAGAACGGTACATGACTGCCGAGAGGATCCGTGCACGGCACATCCTCGTTGATTCGGAGGAAAGGGCACGGGAGCTTCTCCGGGAGATACGGTCAGGAGCCGACTTTGCCGAACTCGCACAGAGGGTGTCATCATGTCCTTCTGCCTCCACGGGGGGAGATCTTGGCTGGTTCAGCAAAGGCAAGATGGATCCCGCATTTGAAGAGGCCGCCTTTGCCCTGGGCAACGGCGAGGTGAGCGAGGTGGTGAAATCGGGATCGGGGTATCATCTCATCAAGCTCGAAGATCGCAAGCCGGCACGGGAGAGAACCCTCGATCAGGTGAGAACGTCCATTCAGCGGACCCTGGAAAAGGAAGTTCTCCAGAAGTCCATCGACGAGCTCAGGGAGAATCTTCGATCTGAGATGGGCGTCGTGGTCAACGAAGGGTACTTTCATGCCTTTTCTGGTGAACCTGCATCAGAGAGTGGAAAGGAAGAAGCACCGGACGCTCCTTGAGGAATGAGGTGGTCTCTTGGCGGTATATACCTGGAACGGATACACGGAAAAGGGTAAGGCCTCGCAGGGATTGATCGACGCATCATCTCTGAGAGAGGCCAAGCTCAAGCTCCGCTCTCAGGGGGTCTATGTCAGCTCTATCTCAGAGGAGATCTCGGCTCCTGTTCAATCGATTCAGGATCTTTCCCTGAGGCGTTTTCTCACCCGGGTGCGGCTGGAGGATGTCACAGTCATGACGAGGCAGCTCTCGACCCTCATCGGTGCCTCCATTCCCCTGGTGGACGCCTTGAGCGCCTTGTACGACCAGACCGATGGCCAGGCAATGAAGAGAACCGTGGCCCGGGTCAGGGACTCCGTCAACGAAGGTCTCTCGTTTGCCGATGCACTCTCAGAGCACACGAATATATTCCCTGATCTCTACATCAATATGGTGAGATCCGGGGAGGTAAGCGGGGCTTTGGATGTCGTGTTGCTGAGACTGGCGGAGTTTCTGGAGGGACAGCACCGCCTGAGATCAAAAATTTCTGCAGCCATGATCTACCCGGTCTTTCTGCTCGGCATCTCTTTTCTCGTTCTCTTCTACCTTCTCGTCGCCGTCGTACCCAAGGTGGTGAGCATGTTTGAGACCATGGAACAGGTCCTTCCCCTGCCCACCAGGATCCTTATCGGGGCGAGTGACTTTCTTGCATCCACCTGGTGGCTGATCCTTCTCGTGTTCGGTGGTGCGGGGTATATGGTCATGCGGTGGAAAAAGACAGACAGGGGGGCAATGGGTTTTGACCGGCTCAGGTTGAGAGCGCCGATTTATGGTGTCATCTACCGGAAGGTTTCCGTGGCTCGATTTGCCAGAACCCTGGGTACCCTTCTCGCCTCCGGGGTGCCGATCATCGATTCGTTGCGCATTGTCAAGACGGTTGTTCAGAACAGGGTCATGGAGCATGCCATCGAAGACGCCATCACCGAGGTCATGGACGGTTCGAGTATCGCCGCACCCTTAAAAAAGTCAGGAGTCTTCCCCCCCATCATCATCCACATGATCAGTGTGGGTGAGAAAAGCGGGAGTCTCGAGGAGATGCTCATGAAGGCAGCTGATGCATTTGAGGAGGATGTCGAGACATCCGTGGCTGGGCTCACCTCTCTGCTTGAGCCCCTCATGATCGTGATCATGGGGGTCCTCGTGGGATTCGTCGTGTTGTCCATCCTCATGCCCATGCTGGAAATGAGTACGATCGTTCGGTAGAAACGGAGGAACAATGAGAAAGAACGCAAGAGGATTTACCTTGATAGAGCTCCTGGTGGTGATCGTCATCCTGAGCATCCTGGCAACCTTTGTCGGGACTCGGATCATGAGCAGGCCGGAGGAGGCGCGCAGAACTCAAGCAAAAATCCAGATCCAGGCCCTCGAGAATGCACTCAAGATGTATATGCTGGATAACGGTGAGTATCCTTCCACTGACCAGGGATTGAAAGCTCTCGTAGAAAAACCCTCTGTCGGGAATATTCCGAGGAACTGGAGAGAAGGGGGCTATCTTGAGAAGAGCACGCTCCCCAAAGACCCGTGGAACAACGACTATGTCTATCTCTATCCGGGAGTGTACAACCCCAACGGATTTGATCTCTTCTCCTATGGAGCTGACGGCCAACCCGGCGGAGAGGGGATGGATGCCGACATCGGGAACTGGGACAGTGAGGCGATTCAGTAACGGGTTTACCCTCCTTGAGCTGGTAATAGTTCTCGTGATTATCGGTATTTCGCTTGGGTATGTGGGGCCCCGTCTTTTCACGGGCTTTTCGTCATCGAACCTGGACAAGGCGAGCAGGGATATCATGGCGGTGATCCAGTTTGCCAGGTCCACGGCACTGACGCAGCACAAAACCCACTACCTGCACTTTGACATCGATCAGTCATGGGTGGGGGTATATCCCTTACCCGAGACCTCCGGGATCGTGCCTGAGATGATCATTCAGCGAGAGCTTCCCAAGGGAGTGAGCATCACAGGAATAAAGAGTCCCTATCAGAATGAGAAAGAACAGGGGTCGATGGACCTGAAAGTGACTCCCGAGGGAATCGTGGAGCAGGGTGTCATCTATCTGGAAGGGAGCTTCGGCAAGATCTATACCCTCATGATAAAGCCCTTCTCCGGGGCGGTGCGTGTCTATGATCGCCTGGTCGGAGTCACCTATGGCTAAGGGATTCACCCTCCTCGAGGTGCTCGTTGCCGTCGCTATTCTCGGTATCGCTCTGCTCACCCTTGTCAGTGCCGAGTCGCAGGGTATTGATATGGCCCTGAGATCTCGATTCATTACAACTTCGACCTTGCTTGCCCAGAAACGCATCGCTGATGTCACCGCGGGAATTGAAGCGTTCTCCTCCGGCAGCAGGCAGGGGGATTTCGGTGAAGAATTCGAAGGATATACCTATACCGAAGAAATCGAACAGACCCCGATGAGCGGATACTTCAAGTATACCCTCACGGTGCGCTGGGGATCCGGGGAGGGCACGTATGAAACGGAGATCATGTCGTTTCTTTCGCGGCGCTGATGGATTCACCCTCCTCGAGTTGCTCCTGGCCCTTGCGATTGCGGCCATGGTGATCACAACCGTGAACATGACCTTCTTCCTCTCGCACAGGAATATTAGGGCGATCTCAGAGCAGAGAGAGGCCTACCAGATGGTTCGCATCACCATGGACCGCATCATCAAAGACATCACCTGTGCGTATGTTCCCTCCTCGGAACAGGAACTGAGTACGGTGGAGGTCTCGCTGTATCGATTCATCGGGGTGCATGGCACAGGCTTTGAGATGGACAGGGACAGCCTCGTGCTGACCACGACGACGAATATCGGTTTCTCCAGTATCTTTGCAGGACTGACAGAGGTCGCCTACTACCTCAAGGAGATGGATGAAAAGCCCGGGCTGTATATGCTCATGAGGAGGGAAGACCCCCTCCCGCACTATGGGATAAGTACATCGGGCCCGGAGCTGGAACTCGCAGAAGACCTGGTGAAGATGAACATCGAGTACATCGATGAGTATTCGCAGAGCCGGGATGAATGGGATCTGGAAACGGAACGGTCTCTCCCCCGGCAGGTCAGGGTGAGTCTTACGTTTTCCAAGGGTGAAGAGAGTCTCACCTTTACCGCAGTGGCATCGCCGCCCCTCGCCGGGATCAAGATCAAGGGAGCCCAGGGGTAAGGCATGATACACCTCGTCCGGGACAGAAAAGGTCTCGTTCTCGTTCTCGTTCTCGGTGTCGTCGCTCTGTTCACGGTCATGATCGTGAATTTCAGCACAGAGCAGAGCTTCGATATCGAACTCGCCTATAATTTCCGGGATGCCATTCAGGCACAGTATCTCGCCCGGGCCGGTGTCGAGGCCGCGTTGGTCATGCTGGACCAGGATGATCCCACCTATGATTCCGAGGATGAGGAATGGGGAGGTTTTTCAGAATATGCCGCTGTTGCGTCGTCGTTCCTGGAGGGGCCTGTTTTTTCCGGAACACTGAGCGATGAATCCGCAAAATTCGATCTGAACAGCCTCGGAAACCCTGAGGAGGAGGAGTTCAGGATCGCCCAGTTCAAGCGGTTGTTCTTCCTGCTCGAGATCGACATCACGGAGGTGGAGCTCGATGATCTCGCAAATGCCGTTGTGGACTGGATCGATCCTGATGATGACACGGTCTTCGGCGCAGAAACAGACTATTACGAATCCCTCGATGTTCCCTATGTCTGCAAGAACAGACCCATGGATGCTCCCGAAGAGATTCTCCTGGTCAAAGGCATGAAACCGGAATACTTTTACGGGACAGAGAGCTATGAAGGCATCCAGGAATATGTTACGGTATCCACCGGGGGAAAGGTGAACATCAATACAGCGAAAGAGACCGTGCTCAGGAGCATGTCGGACCTGATGACAGACGAGGTAATCCAGAGCATTCTCGATTGTAGACCCTTCAGAGAGCTTGATTTTTTCTGCATACAGGGGATAGATCTCGAGGAGGATACTGCCGAGGTGAACTGGATCAAACAAAGTCTCGACATCAAGAGCCGGCGTTTTTGCGTCGAGGCGAAGGGGTTCATGCCCAGCGGTGCACAGGTGAATGTGCGGGCGTATCTTGAACGCATTCACAACAAGGCACGAATCGTGTATTATACGATCCATTGAAAAAACGAGGAAAGTGAAGATGGCCAAAAGTTCCCTGGGAATCTGCTGGAATGATATTCATGTGCAAGCAGCGGTAATCAAGGCGGGAATATCAGAATATACCATTGAGAAGATGGTGCGTATTCCCAGGGAGTGCAGTGAAAACAACACACCGAAACACACCGTGACCCACGATATCTCTCTGCTGGTACAGGAACTCGGAATGACGGCGGACACAAGGATTTCATGCCTTGAAGAAAACCAGATCATGTACCGTACCGTATCCAGGCCGTTTGCCGACCGAAGAAAGATCGCAGATACCATCGGCCCTGAAGTCGAATCGTTGCTGCCTATCATGGAATCACGGGTGATAACGGATTTCGTGATGCTGGAAAAGGACGAGTCGGGTCAGCATCTCATAGAAACCATTTCCACTGGGTTCAACGAGGTGAGGGAACATATCACCACGCTCCAGGCTGCAGGGATCGACCCTGAGGAGATTGAGGCCCCGTCTATGGCTTTGAGCTCCGGGGCACGGAATCTCTTCGATCTCGCTGAGGGGAAAGGATATCTCTTCCTGCACATGGACTTCAACGATTCTTCCCTTGCCCTGTTCAGTGGAAAAAGACTCAGGTATGCGTGTTCATTTCCCTACGGTCTCTCCACGATCCTTTCGGCCGTGGTGCGTGAAAAAGGGTGCACACTGACCGAAATTACCCAGGAGGTACGTGCCAGGGGCATTGAGGCAGGGAAACAACTGGACCACTACCTCCGTGAGGTGCTCATTACGCTGCAGCGGTTCAGCCGGGAAGAGCAGGATCCTGAACTGGTCCCGACAGGATATGCACGACTCATCACAGATCTTCCTGCTCGCTTCGAACAGGAAGGGGGGATTCACTGCGGGATGCCGGCCTCCAGAGAGCTCCGACATGACGGGTCTCAAGAGGAACTCCTGCTCAATTTTCTCTCCGTATCTCTGGCAATCCGGGGGCTCGACCCCGGAGGGGGGATCAATCTCCGGCAGCAGGAGCTGAGGTCCACCAAGAAACTCGAAAAGTTCAGGGAATATGCTGTGAAGTGGATCAGGGTTGCCTGCATCCTGCTGGTCCTCTGGATCTTTGGGGTCGGTCTGGATGTCTCCTTCAAAACCAGGATCAGTAATGAGCTCTCCAGGAGGATACAGGCGGAGTTCAGTTCCGTCATGCCCACGGGAACTCCGCTGGTGGATCCTATCAGGCAGATGGAGCAGTATCTGGCACGCATGTCCGGTAAATCCGGACGTATCGAAAAAAGGGGTAAAGACAGTACCCTGGAGATGCTCAAGGATATGAGCGTCAAGATTCCCCGTGACATCGACGTGGTATTCGATACCGTCACTATCGATGAAGAAAACCTTACTATCAGCGGATCGACGAAGACCTATGACAATGTCGACAGGATCAGAATCGCACTGGCAGGAATTGAGTACATCACAGAGGTGAAGATCATCTCTGCAAATATTGACAAGAATGACCAGAGGGTCAAGCTGAGACTGGTATGCAAAATCTGATACAGAAAATCAGGCAAAGCATTGGGCTGTTCTCTGCCCTTTCCAGGAGAGAACGGCTGATTCTCCTCGCAGGAGCTATCACGATCGGTATCTTCGTCCTGGTAGTCTTCATCATCAACCCGCTCCTCGATACACGCGTAGCACTCACAAAGGCTGTGGCATCAAAGGAGATCCAACTCGGGAACGTCTATCAACTCTCGGAGGAAATTCGATTGTCCTCCAGGTCTGAAGCTGCTGCTGCGAATGTGCAGGACAAGAATTTCAACCTGTTCAGCTTTCTCGAACAGCTTGCCGTTTCCCTTGAGATCAGTGACCGTATCGAGTACATGAAACCCATCAGGGAAGCCGGAGAGGCCAGCCGGGAGTCTGTCGAGGTGAAGATCCGTGGCCTCTATCAGGAAGACCTCCTGGGTCTGCTCTACGGAATCGAGAATGTTCCACACGCACTGCAGATCAAGCGCCTCAATCTCAAGCGCCTCGAACGAGAGGGTATCCTTGACGTGACGTTCCAGGTGGTTCACCATGGCTGAAACGAAGCGGAAGAGGTCCTTTTACGGAATCGTCGCACTGGTGGTCTACGGTGTTGTCTGTCTCGCACTCTTCCTGTATCTTCGCTTTCCCTACGATATCCTCAAGGACACCCTGGAAGATTCATTGAGCAGCGCCTTCGGCAGGGACGTGAGCATCGGACATGTACACCCCGGGTTGCCCTTTTCCCTGGCTGTGGATGGCCTCCGTATCGATGCAGTGCCTGTCCTTGACCGGATCATCGTGCGTCCGGCCATGATGGGCCTGCTTGCCGGGTCTGTCTCCCTGGATCTGAAGGCGAACCTTCCCTCCGGATCCGGCACAGGGACGGTGAAGACCCCGATCGTCGGCTTTGGCCAGACCATGAAGGCAACCCTGAATGTGGAAGATGTCGATCTGGCGAAGCTCTCAGGGCTTCTGCCTCCTGAGTATCAGCCAAGGGGTATCATCACCGGCAGCGCAGACATTCAGACGACGACGAACTCCTTCGAAAGGGCAACGGGGGACATCGCGTTTCTCTGGAAACAGGGGGGTCTGCCGATCTCGATACCAGCGGTTCCCCTTTCGGAGATCGGCTTCGAGGTGCTCGATGTCCAGGCTCGCTTCGACAGGGGGGTTCTCAGCCTTGAGAAAGCGGAGATGACAGGCGAGATTTCGGGCTCCATGAAGGGAGCTCTCCAGATCACACAGAATCTGAGCAGGTCGAGGATAAACTTCTCGGGAGAGGTGATGCTTCCGGAGAGCATGATGAACCTTCTGGGCACGAGAAGGACGAGTACAGGCGGTCCCGTGAGATTTTCGCTGAGGGGGTCGCTTGACAGACCACTGTTTCGGCTGCTCTCCAGGTGACACGATGCAGAGGTATCCGGCAAAGGCAGGCCAAGAGTCGACTGGGTAGCCAGTGAAAGCAAGGTGATGCCATGACTGATGTGAGCAGATTTCGGAAACATTTTCCGCGGGCCTTGAGGCTTTCCTGGGAGGAGGTGGAGGAACTTCTGTGGAAGATATATCTCGATCTCAAGGCGAGTAATTTCAATCCGGACGTTGTCATTGGAGTTGCCCGCGGAGGGCTCGCTCCTGCAAGGATTCTCGTGGACTATCTTCAGAAGAAATACATCTGTACCTTTCAGATGGGGCACTGGGAGACCGATACCCAGCTCACAGATGCCACAACGCTCATTTTCCCCCTGCCGGAGGTTGATCTCTCCAACAAGAGCGTGCTCGTCGTCGATGACATCAGCGATGAAGGGGGAACCATGGAGGAGGTGGTGACCTACCTCACGCCCAGGGTTGGCCAGATCAGGACAGCCGTGCTCGTGAGCAAGGCGGACTCACGATTCATGGCTGACTTCTGCCCGAGGGTCATGAATCAGTGGCGATGGGTTCTCTTTCCCTGGTCCAAGCACGAAGATCTCACGGTGTTTACGGAAAAGGTCCTCCAGCTTACGGGAGGTGCGGCAAGAGAGGACATCATCCGTATCCTTGAAGAAGAGATGGATGTGGAGATGGTCACTCAGGAGATTGAAAAAGTACTCTTCGACATGGAACAGGCAGGCGAGATTGTCGAGGACAAGAATAAGAGATGGACCTTGATATAGAAACCCTCCATGATATTCTCTCTCCGTATATTCTCCTCTTCAAGGGTTCACGCCTTACGTATGTCAGTGATGCACTGCGCTTCAGGATGGGATACGAAGAGCGTGAAATGCGAGAAGTCATCAACCAGAAGGTCTCTTTCGACGATCTCTTCGAACAGGACCCGGCCAGGATCTCGCTGCCTACGAAAGAGAATGCAGCAGTTGAATTTGCCTACACGAAAACCCTTCTGAACGATACTGGCTTGGTCGCCCTCACAGATGAAGATCGCCAGGCGGACACGGCCCTGGAGAACGGAGATTCGGAAATTTTCCACAGAATGATCTCCGATTCGCAGAGTTGCTGTCTCATCATCTTCAGGGGACACATTGCCTATACCAACAAGACATTCTGTTCACTGTTGGGGTATGCTCAGGAAGAGCTGCAGGGCAGACAGATCGTTGATATCGTTTCACGAGAAAGCAGGGAGTCCTTTATCAGGGCATGTGACGCCGCAACAAGACAGTCCCGGGGTTTGATCTCTTCCTGTGATATCCTCTTCACCAGGAGCACGGGAACTCGCATTGAGTTCAGGCTCTCGGGGGGGTGGATCACCGGAAGGGATACGGAATGCCTCTGGTTGATGCTTGAGGACATCAGCGAGAAGAAACGTATCGAGAGGGCCCTGAGAGAAGAACAGCAGAGGTTTGCCGAGCTCTACGAGAAGACGCCGTCAGGAATCCTCTATATCAGCCCGCGCGGAATCATTCTCGACTGCAACGAATCTGTCTGTACCATAGCTGGACACTCGAAGATGGACATCACCGGAAGATCCTTCATGGAATTCGTGGCAGCACACGAGATTGAACCCCTTAGCCTTGCTTTCTCACGGCTCTTTTTGGAAGGCAGAGAAATCAAGGGGAACGAGTGCACCCTCAAAACACGGATGGGTCATCTCCTCACCATCGAATACAATGCGCAGGTCATTACCCGAAAAGGTCATCGTACGAGGGCGCTCATGATGTTCGCCGATATTACGGAAAAAAAGACACTGGAAATCGAACTTCTCGAAAAGAATGCAGAAATGGAGAGAACGCTGTGGGACATGGCAGAGGTGAAAGATGCCCTGGAAGCACGGGCCGGGGAACTCAACAAGGCGAGCGAAGAGCTGAAGATGCTCAACGAAAAACTGAGCCTGCTCTCCATCACTGACGGGCTCACGGACATCTACAATCACAGACACTTTCAGGACCGTCTCACGGAAGAACTTGAGCGTGTTCACAGGTTCAAGGACGGGGTGGTTTCCCTGTTGATCCTGGATATTGATGATTTCAAGAAATTCAATGATACCTACGGCCATCAGTTTGGAGACATGGTTCTCAAGCAGCTTGCCAATCTTCTGAGACATTCGGTCCGGACGATCGATATCCTCGCACGATACGGAGGAGAGGAATTCGCCATCATTCTTCCCAGCGCACAGGTTCATCATGCGCTCAAGGTGGGTGAGAGAATTTGTGAGGCAGTGAGAACAACGCCCTTTACCTTTGGAGATGGCACAAAGGTGAAGGTGACGGTGAGTATCGGTGTAGGGACGCTGACTCATGGACAGGGCGACAAGGCGGAACTCGTCAGGAGGGCTGACAGCGCCCTCTATGCTGCGAAGGCCAAGTGGAAAGACCGGGTCGAGGTATGGGAAGAGGACTGAGCCTGTCCTTCGACCTCGATGGCACCCTGACGGAGCTCTCTTTCGCTGATGGGATCTGGCTTGAGGCAATTCCCTCCTTGGTCGCCAAACACAAGGGCATCAGCATCTCCAGTGCCCGCCAGCGGTGTGTGAGTGCATACCGTCGTGTGGGTGATGCCTCCATCAGGTGGTACCAGCTTTCCTACTGGCTCGAGTCTTTTGATCTCTCGGACATCGACCCAGAAACGCTCATTTCAGAGTACACGCACAGAATCTCGCTCTTTACCGATGTTCTCCCCGTGCTGGGCTTCTTGAGGTCCCATGGGCACGATCTGTACATTTTTTCCAATGCCTCCAGGACGTTCCTCGACAGAGAGGTCTCATACTGCGGACTTTCATCGTACTTTCAAAAAATCATCTCTCTTCCCGATGACTGGTCAATGGTAAAATCACAGCCGGACTCCTACAGAAAGCTCTGGCACGCGGTAGGTCATGAGGTTATCCACGTGGGTGACCACCTCGCCTTTGATTGTGAGATTCCGCGCAGCATCGGGATGCACGCCTACCACCTCTGGCGTGGTCAGGGACCACGCAGAGATGACTCCCTCTCCAGCCTGGATGAGTTTGCGCACAGGATTACCGGTGACAGGCAAGTTCGATAAATTTTTCGTCATCCTCGCCGCAAACTTTTTTTTCTTTCTCAACTTTTCCCAGCTCCTGCTCCTTCCGAAATTTATTGTCCATCTTGGATTTACCCCGAAGGACATCGGGCTCGTGATGGCGTCATTCAGTTTCTCGGTACTCGCGGCCCTGCCCCTTGTCGGTATCATCTCTGAGAAGATGCCGCGGAGATGGATGTTTGTCTTCGGTTCCGTGCTCATGTTCCTGCCAACCTACCTGTACACCCTCGTTGAGGACATGGGGCCCTGTATCTTTGGTCTGCGGATCCTGCAAGGAGTGGGATTTGCCAGCGCATTCGGGGTCAGTGCAACCATGGTGTTCGAGAGTGTACCTCAGACTCACAGAAAATTCCTGCTCGGTGTTCTCACTGCATCCAACATCAGCACCCATGCCATCGGGCCGGTTTTCGGAGAGTACATGATCCATGCCTTCGGCTTCTTCTGGTTTTTCTCGAGCGCGGCCTTCCTGGGAGGCCTCTCCTGTCTCACAGGACTGTTCCTGCCCGCAGACAGCGGGAAAGAAGCGCCGGTAGAAACTCGGTTCACAGTTGCCATACCTGCTCTGGGTGCGACCGCAGTGCTGGGTGCGGTCTTCGGGAGCACCATCATTTTCCTCCCACCGTTTCTCATGAGCGAGGGCATCGGAAATTCGAGCCCATTTTTCGTGTGTTTTGTCACGGGAAGTGTTGTGGTGTGGGCAGTGCTCTTCCGGTTTATGAATCGACTCAACGAAAGAATGCTCTGGTTCGTGGCGGTGGTTCTCATGGTTGCGCTTCCAGCCTCATTCGTCGGTTCGTTCACCATGAAGCTGCTGTGGGTTCTCTCTCTCTTCTTTGGCATCGGGTACGGGTATTTGTACCCGAGCTTGAATGCCTCGATCATGGACGCAGTTCCCACAATGCGGGGGGTGGGAAATTCGCTGTTCGTGTGGGCGTTCAATCTCGGAATGCTTCTTGCCTCCCTCGGGTTCGGGTATCTCTCTGACCTGTTCGGGTATACCCCGGCTTTCGTGATGACCGCAGTCGTTGGGTTGTTCCTCATGGTCGTTCCCTTCACGGCTCCCTCCTCGGTCAACCAGTAACGAGCCCGTACCGGGAAAGAATTTCTCTGTCACGAGCAAATCTTTCCCTACCAGTGTTCGTTTTGATCCCCGGAAACCCTGATCTGAAGATGGTTTTCTTCCTTTGGCACCATGGTTGCTCACACAGACTCATCGAATCTGAACAGGAGGTAGACATGCCATCACCCGTTGCGCAACTGCTGGGACTCGCAGGCGGTGCCCTGGGACTGCTGAAGAAAGTCATGTCCCCCGGGATGGCTCACCCCTCCTTCGATGCCCAGTTGGAGCAGGCTCTTGCCACAGGGCTGAATCCCACCGGACCTCCGTGCTGCGCATTGAGGTCCATCACGGGCATGTGTGATGATATGGCGAGTTCCGCTCCCACGAGAGCAAGTATCCTCAAGACTCTGAGCGTCCTTACGGAATGCGGAATCAGTGCCCGTGATATTCGGTCGTTTCTCACCGGCAACGCCGAGATGGTCTCCGACGATGCCGTGATGAAGCTGCTGGCTGCGTCGGGAATGTCTGAAGAGAGTATCATGCAGATCATGGCCTCCGAGCAGGTTGTGATCGCCCTCAAGGCAACCCTGTCAGATGAATTGAGACAACAGCTGTTCTCTCGGTGTGAAGATGCGCCGGATCAGGTGCAGAAGCTGATTGCAGAGTTGACCGCTGACGAGCACACACTGGAGGGCGTTGGGCGTGAATTCAGTCCCGAGAATCTCGGTGCGGGAGCAGAAGAACATCCTGGAGACGTGATGCTCTTTTCACGAGGGAGTCTTCAGCCTGCATCCGGGGAGATCTCGCGGATCGTTGAGCGGGCGTTGAGAAGACTGGAGCTGCCCATGAACTCAGGACCGGTCTTACTCAACGTCACGCTGGATCCCGCCGCGCCTGTTGAGGTGAAAACCCTCCACGAGTCCCTCAAGGTCCTTGAGAACAACCTCAGAATTCCGAGGCAAACCCTCAAGGAGATCTTTTTCTCTGAAGATCAGCAGGTACGGTCACGTGCGGTGGAAGAAGCAAGTGCCAGGATCGCTGAATATCTGAAGACACGGGAGAATGTGCCCCTCAGACAGGAAGTGTTCGCAGCACTCAAGCTCCTGAAGTCGGCCTTGAGCGAACAGGAGTGTTCCTCCATCGAAAAGACCATCCGAACCTGGTATCCGGATCTTTCCCTTGGTCAGCTCTCCGGGAAGCTCTCCGGAGAGTCTTTCATGATCCTGGCACGGAGCCTGGGCGAAAACCCGGGCATGCTCCTGGACAGGCATGTGAATCAAGTTGTGGACCAGCTCCGTCGGGCTCTGCCGGCTCATCTCAAGAACAGCGAGGGATCGGTCACACTGAGGCTGAACCCCCCGCTGCTGGGAAGGATAGAGGTCAAGATGAAGATGGAGGATGGTCGGCTCCAGGCAACCTTCAAGACGGGTCACATCATCACCAGGGATCTCATTGCGCAGAATATCCATCAGCTGAAAGAGGCCCTCGCCGAACAGGGGATCAGAACCACCCAGATCAACGTAACAGCAGGCCTCGATCATGCAGCTCTGGGTCGAGACCAGGCCTTGAACGGACACCTTTCCCACCAGGAGCAGCTCTTTGGCCAGCGGGAAAGAACCTTTCAGGAATCTCAACACAGCAGGGCAGAGTCAAAGACTGCCCCGAATGTACAGAATATGATCCAGCGGTACCGCGGTTCAGGAACCCTGGATATCTTCGCGTGATGACAAGGAGGACGAGATGGCGACCCTAGGCTTGGAGAACATTCTGGCAACCCAGTCGATTCGTGATGCTTCATCGGCACGGACTATGTCCGACAAGGTTGCAGAGCAGAAGGACATGTTCCTGAACCTGCTCGTGAGACAGCTCCAGTATCAAGATCCCCTGAATCCCATGGAAAACACCGAATTCACTGCGCAGCTCGCCCAGTTCTCGCAGCTTGAATCGCTCAATTCCATGAACAGCAACCTGGAGGTGATGGCGAAATTTCAGAGTTCCATGAACAGCATGCAGGCCCTCTCCTTTATCGGGCGGCAGATCAGTGCCAGCGGCAACATCGTCAACTACACCGGAGGAGATTCTTCTCTGGATTTCACCCTGGAGGACAATGCCTCGGATGTGCTCGTGACCGTCTTCTCATCATCGGGCAGCATTGTCAGGACCATGGAAATGAAGAATGTTCTTCAGGGACAGGGCACCTGTGTCTGGAACGGGATGGATAACAAGGGAGAGCCTGTACCCTCCGGATCCTACTACTTCAGCGTGCAGGCGAAGGGGTTCAGTGGTGATCCCGTCATGACGAGCACCTATGCCGATGGAACGGTCACGGGTGTTCGGTTTGAAGAAGGGACGATCTACCTGCAGCTCGGTGATAAGGAAGTCCGTTTGGCGGACATAACCAGGATATCAGGGTAAGAAAAGAACAAGGAGGATTCCATGAGCATTTCAAGTGCACTCTTTTCAGGGATCAGCGGTCTATCAACCCATGGCAATGCCATGAGCGTGATCGGTGACAACATCGCCAATGTGAACACCATCGGGTTCAAGTCGAGCAGGACAACCTTCCAGGACGTCCTCTCCCAGTCGGTCGCCACCTCGGCAGGGTCCTCTCAGATTGGCCGTGGCACATCGTTGAGTGCGGTGGATACCCTGTTTCAGCAGGGATCCTTCGAATCCACGACGAATGCAACGGATCTGGCCATCGGCGGAAATGGCTTCTTCATCGTGTCTCCCCAGGGGACCGAAACAGAGTACTATACCCGGGCCGGACAGTTCCGATTTGATGCGGATGGCTATTTCGTCAATCCTGCGGGGTATGTGGCTCGGGGCTGGGCCCTGGATCAGTCAGGAAACGACATGGGCACCCTTCAGGACATCCGTTTGAACACGTTTACCTCACCTCCCGAGCCAACGAGCGGGATCACGGCCATCACCAATCTGAACAGCCAGGACGTATCCAACACAGACAGCATCTTTGCTGCCTGGAATGCGAACGATCCCACGGGCACGATCATCGCAGACGCTGCTTACGGCTACCAGACCTCGATCAGGGTCTATGATGCCCTTGGCAATTCCCACGACATCACCGTCATCTACGACAAGCTTGATGCAAACAGCGAGTACTACGACGGAAACGTGGATCTTGACAATTCCTGGGAATACATCGTTACCTGTAATCCAGAGTCAGACCTCAGGGGAGAGTTCGATGGATCCGATGCACGGGGCATTCTCATGCGCGGCACCATGACCTACAACGCGAGCAGCGGCGTTTTGAGTGATATGTCCGCCTTCGTCTATACCGGAAGCGGTGACCCCGCGGTGGACACCGCCGGCTGGGTGCAAGCAACGACCTTCTCCTCAGAGGGCTATCCAGAGCTCACCACCCAGTTTGTCTCAGGCGTGGACCATACCCTCGCGATTGAGTTCGGAACCCGAAGCACCAACAATACCTGGACAGGAGCGGCCACAGTGGATGCCATCGGCACCGACGGCCTGCCGTCTTCTTCCTGGCAGCCCCAGGCCCTGACATCGACCCAGTATGCCGCGTCGTCAACAACGATCTACCAGACCCAGAACGGCTACGGAACCGGCTTCCTGGAAAACGTCTCCGTGAGCACCGACGGGATCATGGTGGGGCACTACAGCAACGGCCAGATCCTCAACCTCTACCGGGTAGGCCTGACCAAGTTCAACAATCAGCAGGCGCTCTTCAAGGTGGGCGGCAACCTCTGGTCGGCGACCCGCGAATCGGGTGATGCCATCACAGGACATCCCGGTGAGAACGGCCTCGGAAGGATCGCGCCCAATTCCCTGGAACAGTCCAACGTTGACATCGCCGCAGAGTTCGTCAAGATGATCACCACCCAGAGAGGATTTCAGGCAAACTCCCGGATTATCACCACCACCGACACCATGCTCCAGGAACTCATCAACCTGAAACATTAGTTCAGCACGAACGCGCCCGGGCGAACGCTGCAGCCCGGGCGCAGAAAAGCGTCAAATTTATGACCACCAGGTCAGGAAACGACCGGCGTGGACATTTTATTTATGTGTAATATCAAGTAGTTGGAAATATTTCGAGCGCTGGCATGTCCCTTGCTTTTCCCTGGGAAAGATTACAACTCGCAAAGGGGCACGTATGGATTTTGCGACAATTATCGGTGTACTGTTTGCGTTCGGCATGGTTCTCATGGGGATCATGTCGGGTGGCCCGCTGAGCCTGTTTATCAATACACCAAGCCTGCTGATTGTTCTGGGGGGTACTCTGGGGATCGTATTCATCAACTTTCCCCTGAGGGATCTGTTTGGCATGATCGGGGTCGTCAAGAATGTGTTCATTACCCAGAAACGTGACTCTCAGGCACTCATCCCCACCTTTGTCGATTTCGCCACCCGAGCCAGGAGAGAGGGTATTCTCGCCCTGGAGAGCGCAGCCGGGGAACTCAGGGACCCGTTTTTCAAGCAGGGGCTCGAACTCGTGATAGACGGGCTGGAGCCACAGTCCATCCGTGAGATACTCGAGACGGAAATCGAGCATATCGAGCAGCGTCACAACAAGGGTGCGGATGTCTTCACATCCCTGGGAACCTATGCGCCGGCAATGGGCATGGTTGGAACGCTCATCGGACTCGTACAGATGCTCCAGTCCATGTCGGACCCTTCCTCCATCGGTCCTGCCATGGCAGTCGCCCTGATCACGACCTTCTACGGTTCTATCCTTGCCAACATGGTGGCGCTGCCCATGGCGGGCAAACTGACCATGCGATCCAGGGAAGAAGCCCTCGAAAAGGGCATGATCATCGAGGGAATCATGTCAATATCTGCAGGAGACAACCCGAGGATCGTCGAGAGGAAGCTCCATTCGTACCTGGCGCCCGTGTTGAGGGAATCATCTGTAAGGCAGTCACGGGGAGAGTAGAACATGGCACGGAAAAAGAGAGTCTCTGTTGAACCGAAAAAGAATCCCACGGCCTTTCTGTTCACATCCCTGATGCTGATCCTGCTCACCTTCTTCATCATACTCTCATCCATGGGCACCTATGATGAGAAGAAACACAAACTCGCCCTGAATTCGCTTCTGGGAAGTTTCGGTATCCTTCCCGGTGGAAGGAGCCCCCACCAGGATCTAGGGGGGAAAGACCTCATGCCCCAGACAGCTCCGTTCCAGGACACGCTTCTGGACATCAGAAAGATTCGAGCCTCTCTGATCGAAAATGGGGTGCTCAACGGACTGGGGGTGTCAGAAGGAAAGCTCGGCGTGACTATCACCATACGGTCGAACATCCTCTTTGACGATGCGACAGATGTCCTCAGCCCGGAAAGTACGCGGGTGCTCGATGTGCTGACGGGAATTCTCTCCCAGATACGCAACGATGTCATCATTACCGGGCATACGGACTCGATTCCGGTGGAAACCCCGCCGTACGACTCCAACTGGGGTCTGTCCGCAGCTCGTTCATTGGCGGTGCTTCAACAGTTCAGCAGCAGAGGAATTGCTCATCAGAGGCTTGCAGCATACGGCATGGGTGCCCAGAGACCTATAACCACGAACAGCACGGAAGCGGGAAGAAGGCTCAACTCTCGCGTGGAGATCACCCTGGTGGGTGATCTTCCCTCACAGATCGATATGAAGGCCCTGGAAGAGACACAGGCACCACCACTGTGGAATTTCCAGTATCGTGGATACAACTTCGAACTGAAAGAACAGTGATGGAAAAACAAGAGAAGAATGTCATCTATGTGAAGGTGCCTGATCGTAACGCGTGGATGGTCACGTTTTCAGACATGGTGACGCTCCTCATCACCTTCTTTGTACTCCTAATCTCCATGACCTCACTTGACGACAAGGCCTTGAAGGAACTGTTCGGATTCTTCAACGAGGTCATGGGACCCATCGAATTTCCCCAGACGCAGGAGATGAGTGGCGTACCCTTGATCATCGATATTGTTACCCCGAAACTTTTTTTCGACGCCATGACGCTCAATAAGAGCCTCCTCGACTCACTGGACAGCAGGGGTGTCGGCGGATTGACCGGGAGAGGTCCGCAGCCGATGGAGGTTCGAGAAATCAACAGGGGTATGGCTATTCTCCTGAATTCAGAAATCCTTTTCGATGTTGGTTCTTCTCAGTTGAAGAGGGAGGCCGAACCGGTATTGATGGGTATCGCTGAGGTGATCAGGAATTCCGCTTCCCTGATCTCAGTGGAAGGACATACGGACAACCGCGGGAGTTCTGAGATGAACTGGAGGCTTTCCCTGTCTCGGGCCATACGCATTCTGGATTATTTTGTCTATACCGCTGGAATGAGCCCCACGAACTTCTGTGTGGCCGGATATGGACCAACCCGACCTGTGGCATCCAATACCACGGACGAGGGACGCTCACAGAACAGGAGAGTGGAGATTATCATACTCAAAGATCGATTTTAGGAGGTCCTGATGGCAACTGAACAAACAGAAACGACAGAAGAAATTGCGAAGCAAAAGAAATCTCCGATTCTGCTCATCGTCATCCTGGTCATCGTAGTGCTCCTGATGGGAGGTGCTGCCGCGGCGTATTTCTTCGTTCTTTCTCCCATGATGAAGGATGCAGCATCATCCACAGGCCAGGCAGCGGCTGCGCCGACTCATGTCCAGGGGATCACTCCTGGTGTCGGGTTCGGCGGCCCGATAAAGCAGATGGATTCTTTCATCGTGAATCTCACGGATGCCCAGGGAACGCGCTATCTCAAGGTGACGATGCAGTTCGAGATGAGCAATGCCGTGCTGGATGCGGAAATCGATAGAAAGAGCCCGCACATCCGTGACGAAATCATCATGCTCCTGTCGAGCAAGTCGTTTGATGATGTCTCATCGGTGGCAGGAAAGAGGGCGCTGAAGAGAGCCATTATGAACGGGACGAACAAATACCTGACTTCAGGCCAGGTGGTGCAGATCTATTTTTCCGAGTTCGTGGTTCAGTGAGGTTGATGCATGGGACAGATTCTCACCCAGGAAGAAGTTGATGCCCTCTTGAAGGGGGTTGTCGGTGGAGAAATTGAAACCGAGAGGGACATCTCGAGTGCTCTGGGCTCATCGGAGGTGCACGTCTATGATTTCACCGCCCAGGACAAGGTCATCAGGGGTCGTATGCCATCGCTTGATGCGATACACGACCGGTTTGCCCGATTTTTCAGAAATTCGCTCTCAAGCATGCTCAGGCGCATGGTTGACCTTACTCCGGTATCTCTTGACACGCTGAAGTTCGGGAACTTCATGAGGTCGCTGCCGGTGCCCACGAGCATTCACATCATCAAGGTGGAACCGCTGCGGGGAAACGCACTGGTGGTTCTGGAAACGAAGCTGGTCTTCGCACTCATTGACTGTTTTTTTGGAGGAAAAGGTTCGGGATCCATGAAGGTGGAGGGAAGAGAGTTCACCCCCATCGAACAGAGGATGCTCTACAAGGTTGTCTCTGCAGCCATCAAGGAACTCGCCGCGGCGTGGCAACCCGTTTACAGCCTAGAATTCTCCTATGTCAGAAGTGAGATGAACCCGCAGTTTGCCGGTATCATCTCGAACGAAGAGGTCCTGGTGGTTGCTCAGTTCGATGTCGAGATGGAGGATGCGAGTGGAAACATCATGGTCTGCATTCCCTACATGCTCCTGGAGCCTATCCGTGAACGACTCTATGCAAGTTTCCATGCAGAAGAAAAAACAAGCGTGGACAGGGCATGGGTAAACAGGCTCAAGAATGAACTCGTCGGGGTAAACGTGGAACTGAGTGCTGAGCTCGGGAAAACATACATTACCCCAAGGGAACTGGTCTCCCTCAGACCGGGCAATGTCCTTGTTCTCGACAGGGATGCATGCGATCCCATCGTCGTAAAGGTTCAGAACCAACCGAAATTTCATGGCAGGCCTGGCAAGATGAAAGAGAATCTTGCAGTTGACATTGTGGGAACCATCGACAGACAGCGCTACTAAGGAGGAAACAATGGCCGAGGAAGAGAAGAATATCACAGATGCCCTTGAAGGAGACGAAACCGCCCTGGCGAATTCCCCGCTCCCTCGTGATGCCATCGAAGAGCAGCCTGAGGACAGCGCACAGCTGGAAAACGTTCGTGACATGGATCAGGAGGCGCTTGCACAGGAGTGGGCCAAATCCCTGGAGGAAGGTGAAGAGAAAACAATGGAAGATGATGTTAGCGGGAACAGGGCAAAACACCGGTTTGATGATCTTGGTGAACATTCGGTCTCGGGATCGGCGCAAGATCTCGATTTCATTCTTGATATCCCGCTGGAGGTAACGGTTGAAATGGGAAAGACAAAGATGCTCATCAACGATCTGCTCCAGCTCGGACAGGGATCTGTCATCGAATTGAACAGGCTTGCGGGGGAACCCCTCGATATCCTCGTTAACAGCAAACTCGTTGCACGAGGGGAAGTGGTTGTGGTGAGCGAAAAATTCGGAATCAGAATCACCGACATCGTGAGCCCCCTCGAAAGGGTGAAGAGATTGGCATGAAGTGTTTTTCGACCCTGTTGACGCTTCTCGTACTTCTTGTTGTCCCGTGTGGAGAACTCCACTGCGCTGAGGTTCCCCTCGCAGGAATGAGCCTCAGGGCTCTGAGTGCCCTGATTGCGGTCATGGCACTGCTCTTCTTTCTGGCATGGGTCCTGAAGCGGTACGGACCTGTGGCGCGGGTCAAGAAAAATCTCGGGCTCGACATCCTCGGTCAGATGGCCCTCGGTGCCAAATCACACCTTGCCCTCGTACGGGTTGGAAAATCCATCCTGCTCCTCGGGGTAACCTCCAACAGTATCTCCCTGATCAAGGACATGGAGGGAGGGGATTTTGAAAAAGCTCTTGACGAGATGAAGACCGCCCAGGGGAATCTATGAGCATCATGTCGAACCGAGCCCTTACACTCACTCTTGCCCTGGTTTTTCTCCCGGGAATTCTCTCTGCCCAGGAAATTCAGATTCCCAGTATTAACTTCGGTGTGCAGGAAGCACAGAACCCCGAAGAGGTGATGGGTGTCCTCCAGGTCCTCTTCATCCTCACCATCCTTGCGCTGGCTCCCTCCATCATGATCATGGTCACCTCGTTTACCAGGACCGTGGTGGTTCTCGGGTTTCTCCGTCAGGCTCTGGGAACCCAGCAGATGCCCCCGATGCAGGTTCTTACCGCCCTTGCCATTTTTTTGACGTTCTTCATCATGTCTCCGACCATCGACAGTATCAACGAACAGGCCATCGTCCCCTACCAGAACGGGTATATCTCTTTTTCCCAGGCATTGAATAATGCGGAGACACCGCTGAGAGAGTTCATGTTCCGGCAGACCCGCGAGAAGGATCTCTCCCTGTTCCTGGGCATCATGAAACAGGCAAAACCTGAGAACAGGGAAGAGGTTCCGACAAGGGCGCTGATCCCTGCATTCATGATCAGCGAACTGAAAACAGCGTTTCAGATCGGATTCATCCTGTTCGTCCCATTCCTGATCATCGACATGGTTGTATCCTCTATTCTGCTGTCCATGGGTATGATGATGCTGCCGCCCATCATGATATCGCTCCCCTTCAAGGTCATGCTCTTTGTGCTGGTTGATGGATGGAATCTTCTTGTGGGATCTCTGTTGCGGGGATTTGTGGGATGACCCCCGAAACCGTGAGCACGATCATGTCCGAGGCGATCAAGCTCGCATTGATGGTGGGAGCGCCGATGCTCCTGATCGGTCTGATCGTGGGACTGAGCATCAGCGTGTTTTCAGCGGTAACCCAGATCCAGGAGATGACACTCACCTTTGTTCCCAAGATTATCGCTGTGTTCCTCGCACTGCTCTTTTCTCTTCCCTGGATCATTGAAAAGCTTACGACCTATACCACGAACCTTTTCAACAACATCCCCTTCCTGATCCGATGAACGAGCTGTTATCACTGGCGTGGCAGGACACCCTCACGTTTGTCTTTATCTTTCTGAGGGTGGGCATCATCTTCGCGATGATACCGTTTTTCAGCGCCGAGCTCATACCCAGGAGAATCACCGCCATCCTCGCTTTTTTCCTGAGCCTGGTGCTCGTCCCGATGGTGCCTTCTCCTCTCATCCGTGCAGAGGATATCAATGTGCTCACCCTCCTTGTTTTTCTGCTTCATGAGGCGCTCATCGGCATGAGCCTCGGCCTCGCCGTAACCATCATTTTTGCAGGCATTCAGATTGCAGGGGAAATCGCCGGATTTCAGATGGGCTTCGCCATTGCCAACGTGGTGGATCCCATGACAGGAATCGACGCCCCCATCACCTCGAACGTGATGTACATCACCGCCTTTCTTCTGTTCTTCGCCATCGGCGGTGAACACATGCTCATCAAGGCCCTGGTGGAGAGCTACTACCTGATTCCCCTCGATGCCTCTTTTCCCCAGCGCTCCTTCCTGCTCGGCTGTCTGGCCTACGGTGGTCAGATGTTCATGATCGGTGTCAAGGTGGCTTCCCCGATCATCGGAGTCCTTCTGCTCATCAATGTCGCCTTTGCCATAATCGCCAGGGCCCTGCCCCAGATGAACGTGTTTCTCATGGCCTTTCCCCTCACCATCGCAGTAGGGCTGACGTTCACCACCTTTGTCATCTCCCTGCTCCCGCTGTTCATGAGCGGAGCGCTGGCAAAGGCCTGGGAGTTCATGATTTCCTCCCTGGGCATGTTCTGATCATCCCGGATCCGCTCTTCCTCGATGATCACCTAGCTCTCCCTGTCCTCAACGAGTACGGGGAGAAAGAGCTGGGTGAGCCGGGGTTCCTGCAATAATTTTTCTATGACACTCTGGTCTTCAGTGAGTACGGGGGAGAAAGTGCTTGGTGCCGCTTACATTTTTCAGCTCGTTGTTGCTTTTGTCTCCGCGCTCGTATTATTTCTTTGTGACGATGGAAACGATCACTCTGAAAAACGGTGTTGTCGTGGAGGTGGATGACAAGTCCAGGGTTCTGACAGGAACCCTGTATCTCATACATCTTGAAATCAGCATGGTCGTGGATCTCTCCGAAGAAGATCAGGAGCTCAGGAGGTATTGCGGGGGGAACCGTCTCAGGAAAACCCGGGTGCTCAAGAGGCAGGCTGTTCATGCCGCAGAGGTGGACGAGGTGGCACAGCGTATAAAAGAGTCATTCCTGTCAACCAATCTGAAATATATGAATCATCCGAAGTTCGTGGAGCGATTCAAGTCGTTCAGCCTGAGGGAATTCAAGGAACAGGAAGAAGAAGATCGGCGCCTGAGGGAACTTCAGGAGCATGACCGGGATCCATGATGACGAACATCACTCCCATGATGCAGCAGTACCGTACCATCAAGGAACAGCACAAAGATGCCATCCTGTTCTATCGTATGGGAGATTTCTACGAGATGTTCCACGAGGATGCCCGTGAAGCATCGCGGATTCTTGGAATTGCGCTGACCACACGAGACAAGAACAAGGACAATCCCGTTCCCATGTGCGGGGTTCCCTATCACAGTGCATCGGCATACATCTCCCGGCTCATCCGGATGGGTATGAAGGTGGCTATCTGTGAACAGAGTCAATCTGGAGCCTCTGAGCGTGGGCTTGTACACCGCGAGGTTGTCCAGGTCATCACCCCGGGACTGCTCACAGATGACAGGCACCTGTTAAACGACAGGGCGAATTACCTCATGGCCGTGAGCAAGAACCCGAGGCAGGAAATGATCGGCGTTGCATTCATCGATATCTCCACGGGAGACTTCAGGGCGACGGAGGTGGCTTCCAGTCTGGACTTCATCAATGAACTCCACCGAGTCTGTCCAAGTGAGATCATTGTGACGGATACCCGGATTATACCCGAGGGGTTTTTCGTTACCCCGGTAAGCGTCCCCCTGGAAACCGAAAGGGCTGTTGAGATTCTCTCGGAGCATTTCGGAACCGTCGGTATCGATGGGCTCGGCCTGAAGGACAGAGACGAAGCCCTTACGGCCTCGGCAATGGTGCTCGACTATGTCAGACAGACACAGAAGGCAGCGCTTGCCCACATCACTGCGCTGAGGTTCTATAACCCCGGAAGATTCATGATCCTCGGTTCCACTACCACGAGGAATCTCGAACTGTTCGATGCAATCACCGGGGAGAAGAAGAACACCCTGTTTTCGGTGCTCAATCACACGTGCACCTCGATGGGAGCGAGAAAGCTGGCTGACTGGATGTGTTTCCCCCACATGGACATCGACGGGATATCCCGCAGGCACGATGCCGTGGAGGCTCTGTGTGCGAGGAAAGACCTGCTTTCAGGCCTCCGGGTTCTCCTGGGTGGGATTCCTGACATGGAGCGCATCATCGGCAGGATCTGTGCCGGGAGTGCCTCTCCCCGGGATATAGTGGCTCTGGGTGGCGGGCTGGAGCAGGTACCCCGCATACAGGAGATGATAGACCCGGCATCCTCAGGTCTTCTCGCTGAGCTCAGGGAGAGGCTCGATGACCTCGATGAGGTTCGTTCCCGAATCTTCCGCACCCTTGTTCCTGATCCGCCGAACAAGCTTTCCGACACGGGAGTGATCGCATCGGGTGTGGACGAGGAGCTCGATGACCTGCGTCTGCTCAGGCGAGATTCGAAGCAGTACCTGGCATCTCTGGAGACACGGGAACGCCAGGCCACTGGTATCAACACACTCAAGATCGGCTTCAATAAAGTGTTCGGATACTACATCGAGGTATCGAAGGCGACCGCTGAGAAAGCTCCCCAGCATTACATACGCAAGCAGACGCTCACCAACGCCGAGCGTTACATCACGCCAGAGCTCAAGGAGTACGAGGCCAAGCTCCTGGGAGCCCAGGACGCAATCACTCAGATTGAAATGAGAATCTTTGCCGAGCTCCGGGAGTACCTCGTGGGTTTCACTGTGGAGCTCAAGAGAACGGTGGATGCCATTTCCAGTATCGATGTCCTGGCAAATTTTGCTCAGGTGGCCCTCGAGTACGGATACGCCCGTCCCGAGATCACTCTGGACAGGACCATGGAGATCATTTCAGGAAGGCACCCCGTAGTGGAGAGGGTGCTCAAGAGCGGAGAGTTCGTACCCAACTCCTGTTCTTTCAAGGGGGAGAGAGATACCATCCATATCATTACCGGTCCCAACATGGCGGGGAAATCAACCTTCATGAGACAGGTTGCACTCATCTCCCTCATGGCTCAGATGGGATCCTTTGTCCCTGCCAGGGAGGCAACCATCGGAATCGTTGACAGGATTTTCACCAGGATCGGCGCCCTGGACAATCTCTCAGCAGGGCAGAGCACGTTTCTCGTGGAGATGAGCGAGACAGCAGATATCCTCAACAATGCCACGCCCCACAGCCTGGTCATCCTGGACGAGATCGGACGGGGAACCTCCACCTATGACGGGATGTCACTCGCATGGGCAGTGGCTGAATATCTCGACAAGCAGTGCATCCGTACCTTTTTCGCAACGCACTACCACGAACTCGCCGATCTGGCACGAAGGCACCAGGGGATCAAAAACTACCACATGGCTGTGGATGAGACGGGGGGAGAGGTGGTCTTCCTCCGGGCACTCAAACGTGGAGCGATCGGCAGGAGCTACGGGATCCATGTGGCCCGGCTCGCGGGTATACCCGAAGAGGTGGTGGAAAAGGCACGGATACTGCTTGCCGGAATTGGAAAAAAGAGCAGGACCGTACCGGTTGTGCATGAGCAGGGCCCGGTACAGCAGAGTCTGTTCGAGGATGAATATTCACAGATCATCGAGGAACTTCTCCACATCGATGTCGAGCGTCTCAGGCCCATCGATGCCATCAGCATTCTCCAATCTCTCAAAGACAGGGTTTTAAATCCGGATTAAAGCTTCCCACCCTTTTTTCCGAAGATCCGAGAAGAGGGTTTCAATGGGCGAAGACAGAGAAATCAGGGCACGTGCACGAAAATATGGGATACCGTTTATCGACCTTACCAGAGAGATTCCCGACAGGAAGTGCCTGGAACTCCTCCATGCTGACTATGCCAGGGAACATAACAGTCTGCCCATCAGGTTTCTCGACAAGGGTGTTCTCGTAGCCATCAGTGATCCTGATACAAAGGAACGCATGGATGCCCTCTCTCAGCGCATGGGGAAAAAGGTATACGTTGCGCTTGCAGAGAAGGATGCAATCCAGAAAGCCATTGCCCTCCACTACACCAGCGATGTTCCCAGGGATGACAGGGCCATGACGAAAAAGACCGAGAGCAAGAGAGAAGGTAGAATCCTCTCGATCATCTCAAACAAGGGCGGCGTCGGGAAAACCCACATTGCCGCCAATGTTGCCAGGATCATGTACAATCAGGGGAAAGGCGTACTTCTCATCGATGCGGATCTTGGAAATGCGGACATCTCCAATAAACTGGCACTGTTTCCCGATTACACGCTCTATGATTTTCTCCTGGGCGATATCGATCTTGACCAGATGGTGGAGCACACCCCCTACGGGTTTGACCTTGTGGCGGGAAGCTCCGGTGAATTCAAGCTCGCCAATATAAACTATGTCCAACGCTCGAAGTTTATTAGACAGTTCAGAAAGATCAGCCAGCAGTATGACATAACCATCTTCGATCTCTCTGCGGGGATCTCGGCAGTCGTGCTTGATTTTGCCATGGCCTCAGATGAGAGCCTCATTGTCACGACGCCGCAGGATATCATTGCAGGGTACGCCTGTATCAAGGCATCATTCCAGAGATTCAAGACAATCGAAGAAAGACTTCTCAGGGATGTTGAATTCTATGTTCCCCAGAAGGTGTATGTGCCTCTCGTGGTAATGAATCAAATCACCAGTCTGAATCAGGGCATATTCATCTTCAACAGGATCTGCCAGACAATCAACGAACGTATCAACGCCTTCGAAACGACGTTCTCCGTGAAACCGGAATACTTGGGCGGTGTCCTGTTTGACAAGGATGGTTTCCGAAATGCCGAGATGCAGAGGAAGCTGATCACGGATCTGTATCCGGCGAGTAAATCTTCCCAGTGTCTCGAGTACCTGGGAAGAAGCATCAGTGAACCGCCGGAAAAGAGAACCTCGGAACAGGGATTCAAGAGCGGGTTTTCCCGATTTGCCACTATCTTCGGCATAAGCTGAGCAGCAACATGCTCCAGGAGTCGTGAAACTATCCGATACCATTGAGTACATGAGCGTGAAAAGAGTGTCAGGGAAGACAGTGATGGAGTACAGGGAGAGTCTCTTGGAAAAGTGGGAAGACGTGAGGCCTGTAGTGATTTATTTCGCAGGAGAGAGATTCGTGGTGGAATACGATGAACATGATGACCCGCTGTCTGCCCCCGTGGTTGCCCTTGTTCATTCCTACCTGGGGAGTATCGAACTTACCAAGAATGATAACTGAGTAATAATGGCCGACGATTCTCAAGAATCGATGCACCAGACTGTTCTCACACGGTTTCCCAAGAATTCACTAGGCGGCAGTCTTTCAATCCGGGCTTGATAGTTTCCGGGGTTTTCCGTATCTATGGAACTATATGAAATCTCTCTCCCCCGAAGAGAAAGTGGTGCTCATTATCGATGATGATGAGGGTGACTGTTACCTCATGGAGGATATTCTCGCCGAGATGGGAGTGACGGTTGTTACGGCCCTCGGCGGCGTGATGGGTATCCGCCTTCTCTCTGAGCGGGAGTATCCTGTGGTAATAACCGACTTGAGGATGCCTGATGTGGATGGCATGGCTGTCATCGATTTTATTCGCAAGAAAGCGTTGAATTCGCTCGTTGTGGTTGTTACGGGTTTTGCCAGTATCGATAATGTCATCGAGGCACAACGCCTGGGGGCCTACGACTATATCATCAAGCCATTCGGCTCCGACCTGCTGAGGTTTACCGTGAAGAGGGCCTTCGATTTCATTGCCCTGAGGCGGGAGAAGGAACGGCTCAAGGTGTATGAAGTGGGTTCACAGATCGCCAGTACTACCTCGCACGAGGTGTTCCAGCCGCTTACCGTGTTGATGGGAGAGGCAAACGCTATTCTCAGGAGCACACAGGATGAAGAGGTTCGTCAATCGGCGAATGAGATTCTGGCACAGTCACGGGAGATCCGTGATATCATCCGGAAGATGGAACAGATCACCGACTACGCCACGAAGACCTATCCCGGAGGACACACCATCATCGATATCGAGAAGGGATCACAGAAGACCGGCAACCATGAAACATGAGATTGTGTTGGATACGGGCTTTGATGCGGGTGCCTCGATGCTGTCCGCTCGAGGTGCGAGTCGTGCAGGAGAATTGGCGGCACGGTGGACGGCACGGATGCACACATCCCTCATGCACGTCCCGACAGGGAGACTCGGGTTCCCATCAGCGGGGAGTCCGAAACAGGATGCCGCTGATCCTCTGAATCATGAGAACACCAGGATTTCATGCAAGGAAGAGAGGATGAGGGGAAATCGGTACTCATGAAGATTCTCCCATGCCTGCTGATTGGAATGCTCTTCACACCGGGAGTGCCGGGTGCTGCACAGAGGAGCATTCCTGCGAAGCCCCCGACCTTCACGATGAAGATACACTTCAATGGCGAGGTGCTTCGCGGCTCGTACCTGTTCATCGATGCACGTACCCAGGAAGAGAAGCTGGCCGATCGAGCCAGAAGAAAACTCTCCTCCGAGGTCATCGTGTTCTTTCACGGTCATGCCCAGCGGCCTGGAGATGCCTATGGGTTCACGTCCCGGCTCGCCCTTCTCAGCAGATCAGGAATCGTGATTGTTCCTGTCTCGGATACCCCCTACGGCGATGACCCCTCCTGGCATGGTGACACGGGCAAGGAGTTCATCCTCATGGAAATGGTTCGCTATGTCCTTGAAGGAGAGGGAATCTGCATCGAGGGGTACCGAGCTCTGTCCGACCTGCCTCTTCGTCTGGACAAAGTGCAACCGAGGAAAAAACCACAGGGTGTTGGGGCGAAGATCGCCGTTCTGGGATGGTCGCACGGAGCGATCCTTGCACGGAGATTCGCCCATGCGTACCCGGCCTCGGTATCTTCCCTTGCCCAGGTGTGCCCGGCAGGGTACGAACGCTGGGACTCGGAGATTCTCGTAAAGAGGTTCAGCAATGAATGCCTGAGCATTTCAAAATTTTCTCTCAACGGTCATCTCCGGAAGACCCTGCAGTCAGGGTGGGGTTTTACCAGGGGTATCGTGGGTGATTTCATCAGATCGATCGCATCCGCTGTCGTGTATAGTCATCCGGAAAAGGCCAAGAGGGTATGGAAGGATATCGACGACTGCAGCCTTTTCACTGACAGTACTGTATTCAGCGCCAGGCATCTCAGGGCCATCGTGGTCATCTTCGCACGCCAGGATTCATGCATGGATATCGCGAGGAACATCCCCTTGAAGGACCCGAACCAGATCTCTGGAGAGGAGACCAAGCTCTTCTGGGAGACCTACTACCATGATGTGTCACAGGAGGAGTCTCGGTGCGTTTTCAGGATTCTTCCGGGTAATCACCTGGCACCCATTGTCTCCAGCGATTTGTATGCCTCCACAGTCCTGGAGGGCCTCTCGCTGATGGGAATTCACGAAGGGCACGAGGAGGTCATCGAATGAGGGCGTATGTCCGCTGGCCGCTCGTCCTCATCATGATTTTCCTGGTGCTGGGACTCTACCACTGGGCGAAGGCGGTGCATCTCTTCGAGGTCATAGAAGTCTATGACGGTGACACCATCCTCATAGAAGACGGGAGAAAGGTACGGCTTATCGGGGTGGATGCTCCCGAGGTCGAATCACCCTACAGGCAGGAAGAGCCCTTCGGCATTCAGAGCAAGGACTACCTCAGAGACCTCATCCTCCACAAGAAAGTCTCTCTCAATCTCGGCGATACCCCCCTTGACAAGTATGGAAGAACCCTTGCCTATGTCTATCTTGGTGATGTGCTCATAAATGGCCGCATCATTCGAGACGGGTGGGCGCGTGCCTACCGCAGGTTTGAGTATACGCACAAAGACCTCTTCATCGCCTACGAAAAGGAAGCCCGGGCACGAAGTATCGGAATGTGGCAAGACTAGCGAGGAATGCCCGTAGCGATGGTGATACGTTCGATACCGTTGATGCGCAGGGCATCGATGACCTTCACGAAGATGCCATAGGGGGCACCCTCGTCACCGAAGATCACCACCTCAGATGACTGTGGGAGCGCTTCAATGATTTCCAGGGTGGATGCTTTTCCCTGGAGGAGTATGTCTCCCTGCTCTGTGATGGCAATCTCTACGGTCAACTCGGTGGAGTGAGGCAGGGAACTCTTCGCGTCGGGCAGGGTGATGTCAAAGGTGTGCTGTACTGAGGTCGCGGTCAGCAGAAAGAAGATCAGCAGGAGGAAGACGACATCCACCAGCGGAGTGAGCTCGATCCTGGGTTCATCACGCGGATGATTTTTCTTGCCTATCCGGATCATCTCCGGGTTCCTCCAGGATTCTTTCTGCATCGCCGGTGATCTCCTTGGCCCATGCCGTGATGATAAACTCCAGGTAGTGATACATGAGGAAGGCTACCAGGGCCACAATGAGCCCCTCTGCAGTGGTGAGCAGAGCGACCCAGATACCGGAAGCGAGTTCGGAGGGATTCACCGAACCACCGGAGGCAGACACCCTTCTGAATGCGGTGATCATACCCAGCACTGTTCCCAGGAGGCCGAGCAACGGCGCTGTCTGGGATACGAGCCTGATGAATCCGATCCCTGAAGAGTGCCTGTCGAGTTCTTTTTCCGCCGCCTGTGCGATTCGTTCCTCTCGTTGCAGATTCTCGAAACCGCGGTATCGCTCTTCGGTATGAACGAGTACCCCGTAGATGCCCTGTTTTCTCCGGTAGCGCGAGCGCTCGAACCAGAGAACAGCGATCCGTTCGAGGAAAACCGCAAGGGTGATGACGGAAATGCCGAGCAGGATATAGCCGACGATACCGCTATGAGAAAGCCAGATCACCGAAATTGACCCCCGTGCGGTGAACTCGAGCGCGTACTCGTTCTCTCATGACATCTCATGCGAATGGGATTGTGGATGTGAGACCGTGATGTCACGGGATCATGAATACCGGTTTCTCAATTTCGAGCCGAAAAAGAGCAGGACGAGGCCAATCACGATGACGGCAACGAAGAGGGGACATCCCTGGGTGAAGCCTGCGATCACAGGGGAAGATCCAATCGCTTGGGCAATGACGTTCGGTCCGTTATCCACTGCCGTCTGGAGAGAATAAGCTGGCCATGTGCCATGCATGAGAAACATCAGTGTCTGATACACGAGAATACAGAACCCTCCGACAACACCTACAATTCCTGCGCCAAGGACTATCCTATCCACAGCAACTCCTCTCCTCAGTGTTCAGTGCCTGAGGTATTGTACAGGGAAATTGCCGTAAAACTCAAGATACAGTTTCAGGTGATGTACCGGATCTTGTGTCAGAGAAGGACCGTGGATCGCAGATGCTGACATCGAGAGGCGTCAGTGAAGACAATCCGGTTCGCGTTCAGGGGGGAACCCCGAAGGGTGAGGTTGTTCACCCTTGCCAGAACCAGAATCCTCTGTTTCTCTTCCAACATGAAATCCTTGCAATAATCTGCGCATTCATCTATCGTTCCTGCCAGAATAACACTGAGATGAGCGTAAAGGAGAGGTTCATGCTGAGCTACATGAGAAAGCATTCCAAGAGCTGGATTGCCTACATCATATTCGGAGCAATCATTGTGGTGTTTGTGCTCTGGGGAGGGAGTTCATACGTTACACGGGAAGCGAACAAGGTTGCCAAGATAGACCGTTATATCATTTCCGTGCAGAGCTACCAGAAGGCATACAGCGACATGTTGAAGGCATATCAGAATCAGTTCGGCGACGCATTGACGCCGGAGATGATCAAGCGGCTGGACCTGAAGACAGAGGTCCTTAACCAGCTCATAGACGACTATATTCTCAAGGTCGATGCAGAGCAGCTGGGCGTCGTTGTCTCGAACGACGAACTCCAGCTTGCCCTGAGGCAGGTGCCGGCTTTTCAGATAAACGGCCAGTTCAGCATGGATCACTACCGGAGAATCCTCGAGTACCAGAGGATCACCCCGGGAGAGTTTGAACAACAGCAGCGAAGATCTCTTCTGAAACAACGGTTCTATGCCATTTTGACGGAACATGTCGTTGTCTCCGCCAAAGAGATCGAGGCAACCTACAAATTCCGTAACGACACCTTCGACCTGTATTTCATTCCCGTCGACGTCGAGGCGAACAGCAAAGGCGTGCACATTACACCCGAAGAGGTTCAAGCTTTTTACGACATCCACAAGGAAACCTATAAAGTACCTCCTAAAACGAGCATCGCTTACATCGAATTTCCGGTTCAGCGCTACCTGAAGGACATAGAGGTGGACGCTGAAGATGCTCAGGACCACTATGATGGTCATAGAAACGAATTCACCACGCAGGCTCAAGTGCACCCGCGGCACATTCTTCTGGAGGTTCCCCCGGATGCCGAGGCGACCGTCGTGGAGGAAAAGGAAAGGCTGGCACGAGAGATTCTGGAAAAGGCCACAACGGGCCAGGACTTTGCTGCTCTGGCCAGAACCTACTCTGATGATGCCGAGAGTGCAGCCTCTGGCGGGGATCTTGGTCTCGTCCCGGTAAGGAGCCTCCCGGAGCCGCTGGGATCAGTGCTCTCTGACATGGATCCCGGAGAGATCAAAGGGCCGGTCAGGTCCTTGGTGGGCTTTCATGTTTTCAAACTCGAGGCAAAGGAAGAAGAGCGGCTGATTCCCTTTGAAGAAGTCTCCTCAGCCATTACAGAAACACTGAGATTCCAGCGCGCCCGAATCCTTGCCGCTGACGAAGCCGAAAGCGCTTTCATAGAGCTCTTTGAAAAAGAAGAGCTTGATTTTGCAGGGTATGCCAGTCAGCGAGGGCTTGATGTGAAAGAGAGCGGTCCTTTCTTTGAAGGCGAACAGCGCGATCCTTTTGCGGGAAGCGAGGTTACGTCAAAGGCCTTCCTCTATCCTGAAGGAGAGATCGGTGATGTCGCTGAGATCGGGAATTCCTTCATCGTCTATATGGTGGCAGCCAGAGAATTCGCCCGGATACCTGACCTCGACGAGATTCGGGATACGGTGACCTCCGACCTCAGATCACAGAAGGCTCGTGAGCTTACCAGGGAGGAGGCCAACAAGCTCGCTTCGCAGGACCGAGAGGTTCTTCTCGGCAGGAACCCTTCTTCCACCGGAGAGTTCAAAAGAACCGTGTCTTCCATACCAAACCTTGCCATGTTCCCCTCCCTGAGGGACGAACTCGATTCCCTCGGAAACCCGAAAGTCTACGCTCATGAAGACAAGGTCTATGTGGTGTGGATCAAGGACAGAAGAGAGGCAGACATGACAGCCCTCGATGAGAGGAAGGCGCGGGCAATCAGAGAAGATCTGCTTTCAATGAAGCGTGAGACAATCATCGATGCGTATATGGAACAGTCACGGAAAAAACACAAGGTGACCGTCAACTGGGATAAGATCACCTAAACAAGACCTGCAGGAGAGCGTGCGAGGAAGATACGGCACCAACTGTCTTACCCCACGATCCAGTGCGGAGGCTTTTCGATGTGCTCTCCGAGCAGCGAAGCGTTGTTTCTTCACTGGCTATGAACATTCAGCTCCGTAATCCGTTGGAGCACCCCTGTACCTGAGGTATCAGGCGGATGTCCGAGGAATCTTGTCTCTTTGAGGAATGAAAACAGGGGCAGATCTTGCGTTCTTTGCCTTTGCAGGGTATTTAACCTCGTAGTGAATGAGAGGTGGATTGACGTAGCGGGATGCGAGTTCTCATGGATCTCTGAGGATAGGGTTACTCAATGGGCAGAACCTCACCGGACATCTACTCCAGGTATCGGGATGTGCTCGGAGCATGGCACCGGACACCCGAAGAAACGCGCAGTGCCATCGAGGCTGCCATGCAGGGAAGTCAGATTCCTGGTGAAAGCAAGGCGCGTGTCGTGCGGCCGGGACGGGTATATCCCATCGAGGGGGATGCGGATCTCGTTCTGGAAGACGGCACCATCGTCAAAGTGCGCGGATCACTCCCCAGAGATATTCCCTACGGGTATCACCAGCTCAGACCTCTTGAAGGGGACAAACCGGTTTTTCTCATTGCAAGCCCGGGGTGCTGCGTCCTGCCCGAGAGACGCCGGGACTGGGGTTGGGCAGTACAACTCTATGCCCTGCGCTCCAGGAAAAGCTGGGGAATAGGTGATCTGGCCGATCTCCGGGAGTTCGCCCGGCGGTCACGGCAGACCCACGGTGCCGGGATTATCCTCATAAATCCTCTGTTGGCTGTCAATCCGGTGCTCCCACAGCAGTCGAGCCCGTACTATCCCACGAGCAGACGATATCGGAACCCCCTGTACCTGAGGGTCGAGGAAGTACCTGGAGCACCGGTGTGTTCCCGAGAGATTGAATCCCTCGCCGATGCGGGCAGAGGTCTCAATCATGAGAGGATCATCGATCGCAACGAGGTGTTCCGACTCAAGATGAAAGCACTGGATTGTGTCTGGAAACGCTTCGGAACGACGTCCTCATTCGATGGATACTGCACGCGACAGGGGGATTCTCTCCACAGCTACGCGTGTTTCTGCGTGCTTGTCGAGCACTTTGGGGGAGGTTGGCACTCCTGGCCCGGAGAATACCGGCATCCGGCATCCGCAGCAGTAGCGAGATTCGCCGAGGCAAACACCGAAAGGATACGGTTTCATCAGTGGCTCCAGTGGTTGCTCGATGAACAGCTTGCATGTGCTTCCCGGGAGCTTCCCATCATGCAGGATCTCCCGGTGGGATTCGATCCCCAGGGCTTCGATGCATGGGCATGGCAAGACATCCTTGCGAGGGAAATGTCTGTGGGTGCACCGCCCGATGAGTTCAGCGCACAGGGCCAGGACTGGGGGCTCGCCCCATTCGTTCCGGCACGATTGAGGGCATGTGAGTATCTCCCCTTTCGTGAGACCATCCAGGCGAGCCTGAGCCATGCCAAGGCACTTCGGATCGATCATGTCATGGGGCTGTTCCGCCAGTTCTGGATCCCGAAAGGCATGTCACCGGCGATGGGAGCCTATGTGAGATTTCCTGCACAGGATCTGCTCGCCATCATTGCCCTTGAGAGTTACCGGAGCGGTGCCTTCATCGTGGGTGAAGATCTCGGAACCGTACAGCAGGAGGTCCGCAGAAAGCTCGCGCAGCACCACATGCTCTCCTCCCGGCTCCTCTGGTTCGAGGAAAAACCTCCCGGGGAATATCCGAAACTCGCGCTGGCTTCGGTGACAACTCATGACCTCCCAACCATCGCGGGTCTGTGGAGCGGCACAGATCTCCACGTGCAGCAGAACCTCGGTCTGCGCCCGAACGTGGATGGAACACGGCAGATCAGGAACCGTCTGAAAAAAATCATCAATGCACCCAGGAACACACCCATCGACGAGGTAATCAAAAAAACCCACCGCATGCTTGCCGGGTCTCCTTCACTCATTGTGACAGCCACCCTCGATGACGCTCTTGGCGTGCACGAGCGGCCGAATATGCCCGGCACACTCTCCCAGTGGCCCAACTGGTCAATTTCCCTTCCCCTCTCCCGTGAAGAAATCGAAGATCATCCGCTTCTGGACAATGTTGCCCGGGTCATAGCCCAGGCAAGAAAAGGGGAGGAATGCCCGTGAGAAGGGAGAGTGGCGCACCCTCCCTTCTTTCGAAGGACGCGGCCCGGAGAAAGACATGAAAAGCTGGAACCAAGGGGTTCGAGAGATGTTCGGGGAGATCTCTCCTCGCTACGACCTCATGAACACCCTCATGACCTTCGGTATGGACCGCAGGTGGAGACGCATTGTCACGAGAATGATGGAGCTTCCCCCGGGAGGGCTCCTTCTGGATATCGGAGCGGGGACCGGGGAGATCGCGATTCAGACCCTGCGCAGAGATCCCCGTGCACAGATCATTGCCGCAGACCTCACACATGCCATGATGAAAAAAGGCGTGAACAAGACTGGCAGACGTGTGGCCTGGTGCGGGGCGGATGCTCTTGTGCTCCCGTTTCGTGACAACACCTTTGATTCAGTGACAGCTGGCTTTCTGGTGAGGAATGTCCCTGACATCGCTGCGGCCTTCAGAGAGCAACTGCGTGTCCTCAAGCCCGGGGGAACGGCGGTCTGCCTCGATACCAGCCCACCTGCAGACACCCCGTTCAGAGGACTGATCAGAAATTATTTCCGGGTCATCATCCCCTGTATGGGAACCCTGATTGCAGGAAACACCGCGGCTTACCGCTATCTTCCCCAAACAACCAACGCCTTCAAAACCCCCCTGGAGATAGCAGGAATCATGTCGCTCGCAGGGTTTCACCGTGTCGTTGCGCGCAGCTTCATGTTCGGAACCATCGGCATTGTCAGTGGGAAAAAGCCCCTGTAGCAAAGAAACTGCATCGGCAGAAGGGGCCTTTCTCCGGAATGCAGACAAGAAGCCCTGCTCGAGGGGCAAACCACCTGTGCCTGTTCCGAGAGGGCAGGGAGCCGCTCCCGTCGACCACGGGGCCGATACCTCCCGAGGGAACGTTCAACAATGATAAAAGATCACACCCGGTCCTCACCCATTGTCGGTGATTTCACGTACAAGACGATCACCACACAGAGACGGTCTCTCCAGTGATGGAGAAGGATAAGGTCACCCTCGTTATCTGCCCGGGATCCATCTGAAGGTTCCAGGCAAGAATGCCATCGTCGTCAGGTTCGACGCGGGGAGTAACACCGAGAAGCTCTACCTTGATGTTCTGATCCCTGGAGAGCGGAATGTGGTCCTTCAACTTCAGGAGAACTGGCGAGGTTCTCGCATTTTTGACGGTCATCTCATAGGTGTACCGCACCCTGTTCTTTCCGAGAAGGGTTTTGTCGCGATAGCGTTCCTTGAGCGTGCGTTCGATGCCGATGCCTTCGTCAATGCCGAGATCGATCTCCATCTTCTCTCCGGGCTGAGTGTTCCGAAGGGTTCCCCTGCCGGAGAACACTCCATCAACAAAGGCGAAATACGTCCCCGGCAGCACAGGAATGGACCCCGACAGCGTGGCTTCAGCCCGGAGAAAGGCGCTCTCGCGATATTTCGGAATGGCAATCCTGGTAAAGACCCCCTGCTGCGCGGTTCTCCCGAGATCGATCGTTCGCCATGTCCCGTCGCCGGGCAGGAGAATCCCTCTGGCCACCCCGACAACAAAGGATGTCGATGTGACCTCGACACTTACCTCGGCCCCCTGAAGAGGCGTGGCCTCGGTGGATACGTGTGTATCCTCCATGGATTTGAATGCTGTCCGTGGCCCCCTGGAAAACGCTTCGAGGTACCATGGGCCTATTTCAGGAGCCTGGATGCCGAAGGATGGTCTTCCCGTTGACACGGCAAGAGTTTCGATCTCCCAGTCCATGCCCGTTGTCTGATGGATTCTTGCAGATGCATCAATGATCAGTTCGCCGGCGTCCGGTGAGGAAAGAACACGGTAGAGCGGGGTCCAGGAGGCATTTCTCACCACATAGGAGATCTCAACGACACCCTCGGCCTCGATAACGATCCGGAACCCCTGTCTCGTGGAGATCCTGTCCAGTTGAGACTGGAGGTCCTTCACCTCGATTTCGAGCTTTTCTATTTCCTGTGAGAGCGCTACCTGTTGGGCATTGAGACCGGGAATCCGTCCCTCGATGAAGTTCAAGGCCTCTGCAACGTGCTGTGCCTCAAACGCCTGATCCTTGTCTCCTGCCAGGGCAGCCCCATAGATGACGGCAACCTGCTTCTCCACCATGGTGAGCGTCTTACTTTTCAGGTCGAGTGCGGCCTTTCTCCTGGTGAGCCGTTCTTTGAGGTCGAGAGCGGCCCCGGAGACCATCCTCTGCGGCTCGACCGTGACAGACCGGATCATGGCGGTATCGACGGGGGTTGCCGTCAGGGAATCCACGATCATATCCGGCGTACCATCAAGGACCAGCATCCCGCTGATGGTCTTCTCGAAGGTGAGGTGGGCCATGGAGTCGTAGAGTACGGCCCTCTTGATGGCCTCTGCGTGTGATACAGAGGTGAGTGCAGCAACAAACACCCACAGGACAGCGATCCTTCCAATCGTCTTCATGATTCCCTCCTGGCCGGTTTTGCTCCGGACTTCAACGAACATCGGACTCCACAAGTCTATCATGAATTCCCCTGCCATTTGAATACCGCGTCCATGTTCCCGCAAAAACCCGTTCCCCCTCACGCATTCTCTCCACCCCCTGTTTCCGCGAACCACAATTTCTCCGGGAAACAAGCTTCGTGCTCGTGAGCGTCTGAGGAAGCTCTCATGTGAATGCGAAAGGCGGTGATTCACGAGGGGATTGTTCACTCTGAACCTGCCGGCACACGACGCGGCAGCTCTTCACCCCCTCATGACCTCTCGAGCGATGACCAGCCGCTGCACTTCCGATGTTCCTTCATAGATTGTGGTGACCCGTGCGTCGCGGTAGAGCCGTTCGATCTTGAATTCCTTGGTGTAGCCGTATCCGCCGTGGATCTGGAGGGCGTGATAGGCAACCTGGTTGGAGAGCTCCGAAGCAAAGAGCTTGGCCATGGAAGCTTCCTTCGTGAAGGGAAGCCCCTTGTCCTTCCTGAAGGCAGCCTGAAGCGTCAGGAGGTAGGCTGCCTCGATCCCGGTGGCCATGTCTGCAATCATCCACTGGATCGCTTGGAACGAGTCGATTGTCCTTCCGAACTGTTTCCTCTGTCGCGCATAACGAACTGCCTCGTCCTGGCATGCACGGGCGATTCCGATGGCCTGTGATGCAATGCCGATGCGCCCGCTGTCCAGGGCTGCCATGGCGATCTTGAACCCCTGACCAGGCCTGCTGATGAGATTTCCTCTCGGCACTTCGCAGTCCTCGAAGAGGAGCTCGACGGTGTTGGAGGATCTCAGGCCCATCTTGTGTTCTTTTGTGCCGACGGAAAAGCCGTGCATGCCCTTTTCCACAATAAAGGCGGAAAGTCCTTTGTTTCCTTTTTCCGGGCCGGTTCTCGCAATCAGGTTGATGATGTCGGCATATGCACCGTGGGTGATGAATATCTTGCTCCCGTTCAGAATATAGCGATCATCACGTTCCTCGGCCTTGAGCCGGATACCTCCGGGATCGGATCCAGCCCCGGGTTCGGTGATGGCAAAACACCCGAGTTTCCCGCCGCAGGCAAGGCTGTTGAGAAACGATGCCTTCTGCTCCTCTGTCCCGAAGTTGAGGAGCGGTTCACACGAGAGGTTTGCCACTGACATGGTCACGGCGGTGGATGCACAGGCATAGGCAATCTCCTGCAGGGCAAGGCAGTAGCTTATCGCCCCGGCGCCGGATCCTCCATGTTCGGAGGGCACCATCATTCCCAGCAGACCGAGTTCACCCATCTTTCTGATCACCTCAAGCGGGAAGATCTCCTCCTGATCTCTGTACGCTGCATAGGGCTCCAGCTCCTTCCTGGCAAAATCCTGCGCCATGAGCCTCACCATTTCGTGTTCGGCGGTCAGTTGAAAGGCCATGGTCCCTCCTCAGGGAACGTAGATGACAACCAGGAGCTCTGTCTTCGAGCCGGTGGGGTTGCTGAGTTTATGGGTCAGGGCTGAGTTGAAGTGTATGCTCTCGCCCGTGCCAAGACTGTTCGTGTTCTGGCCGACCTGGATCACAAGGCTTCCCTGGAGGACGTAGATGAATTCCTCTCCTTCATGGTGATACTCCACCCCGTGATGCTCGGTGTTGGGATCGATGCCGACCAGGTAGGCCCTGAGGTGTTTCTCCTCACCCGGACGCGTCAAGGGGGTGTACGCATAGGAGGCGACGCGTTTCTTGTGGCTTGATCTGCGGCGTTTCGATGCCTTCCTCTCCTGAGGTTCAAGGGTTTCGAAATCTATCTTGAACAAACGTCCGAGCTGGAGAACGAGGGATACAGGGGGGGCAACCGTTCCTTCTTCAACGTCCGTGAGAACATCGAGGGGGTAGCCGGTTTCCCGGGAAAGGTCTTCCAGGCTCAACCCCTTTTCCTGTCTCAATTCCCTGATTTTTCTGCTGAATGAATCTCCAGATGTTCTGCTCACAGAGACCTCCTGCCTGTTCAATAAAAAAAAGCTCCATGCACGACTGGCTGGAAAACGTGTTCAGGGTAATGCATTTCCGGTTGTTGGTCAACAGCCCCCTCACTTCCTGAGCAGGAAAGATCATGAACACGCCACCGGGATCGGAAGGGAAGCGAACGGGTTCGTCACGGGGAATCTTTTTTCGGGGCACGAGCGGTGTTTCCACAGGGAGTGGCTTGAATTTTTCCTGCTGAACCCTATAATATTAAAAACAATATTGATAGATTCAGAGAGGGTGGAGCAGCAATGGTCAAGCGAGATTACTATTTGATCCTTGGTGTTTCGAGGGGAGAGGACATTTCAGGGATAAAAGAGGCGTTCAGGAAGCTCGTGAAGAAGTATCATCCTGATTTGGGAGGATCTTGCTCGAGATGGGAATTTCAGGACATTGTCGAGGCCTATGAAATGCTCTCTGATCCTCAAAAGAAAAAATCGTATGACGAGGGTCTGGCCCATGGAGAGGGTGGCCACAGGGGACAGTCACAGACCGTCATGACGAACCCACCTCGCTATGCAGAGCCCCTTGTTCCGGAACCCGTCTCCGTGATGAGGGATTTTCTCTCCATAAGCCAGCCCATAGATGCGCTCTTTGAGAGAATCTTCAGGAATTTTACCACCGCCGGCATTACCAAGGCAGAACGTCCCGAAGGACTCACCCTGGAAGTGATCCTCTCTCCGAGTGAGGCCTTCTCCGGCGGCAGGGTTCCGATCAGCATTCCTGTGCTGTATCCCTGCCAGGCCTGCAGGGGGAGCGGGAGAGTGTGGCCCTACGTGTGCTCGAACTGCGGCGGAAGAGGCATGGTCGAGGAAGACGAGACGGTTGTGCTGAACGTCCCAGCGAGGGTGAAAAGCGGTACAATCTACGAGATCCCGCTCCGTGGCCTGGGAATTCACAACTTCTACCTGAGGGTTCAGATTCGGATCGGTGGTTTTTCCTGAAGAGCCTTTCTCCATGGACAACTCCCGGTCCATCGTCCTGATGGAGGGGATCAGGCGTCTTTTTGTGAGGAATGGGTTTCAGCACAATGCTTGTGTTTCTGATCCACACTTGTTCATCCGGGCGGACCCTCGTATTGTTCCTGTATGGACGCTGCCATGGTTTTCCGGGTGCTCTCTTTGGGGGTGGTACTCGCTCACTTCACCTTCATCGTCTTCGTCGTGGCCGGAGGAGTTCTTGTCCGGTTCTGGCCCAAGATTGCCTGGATGCATATTCCTAGCGTGATCTGGGGAATCGTCATTCAGTTCACCGGAGGAATCTGTCCGTTGACCCCCCTGGAGAACTTCTTCAGGCAGCGCTCGGGCCAGGAGACGTACACGGGAGACTTCGTGATCCATGCCATCGAAGCGCTCATCTACCCGCATGATCTTACCAGAGAGCTGCAGATCCTCTTCGGGGTAGCGGTGATCCTTGTAAATATGGTGGCGTATGGAGTCCTGTTCCTGATCGGAATAAAAAACAGGAGATGAGGGATTCGCTGTCTCGAGCTCCGTCTATAAGGAGCGATGATGTTCCGGAGTATGTCTCTCCGAAGAACACGTGACGTTGACGATCTTACCTGAATCTCCGCCATTTCGTTACGACCGGTTGAGCTTTCTCCTCCGGTTCACCCGACATGAATCTGCCCTCTTTGATGACCATGCGAACGTGCTTCAATGCGTTGAGGTCATGGAGCGGGTTTCCCTCCACAGCGATCAGGTCCGCTACTTTACCGGCCGTTACGCTCCCGATGGCATCATCGAGCCCCAGGATCGATGCATTGCCCGATGTCGCAGCCATGAGCGTCTGCACGGGGGTCAGCCCGCAGCTGACGAGTCGTTTGAGTTCTTCGTGGTAGAATACACCGAAGAGTGCCGTGGGCATGCCGCCGGAGTTGGTTCCAACACCCACACGACCACCCGAGTGCAGAATCCTGCCCACATTTTCCCTGACCTGCGGGAAGCATCTCTTGAAGAGGGAGAGATCGAAGTAGGGTTCTCTGCGGTAGGCTGTTTCTTCCGGAGGGTAGGGGCGCGTGCGGTATCTGGAGATGAAGTTCTTCACCTGTCTGAGGGGCTCCGGCTCGAGGTACTGTCGTCCTTGTTCACTCACGGTTGCTTCGATCATGCTCAAGAGCACGGCGTTTCCAAGGTCGAGGCAGGTCAGTGTGGGGATCAGGGCCATGCTCCGGGAAGCGAAGTCGGCGGCGGTTTCACCGGGAATCTCTTCAAGGGGGCAGTGTTCAAAGGTGTCCACGCCCATGGACATGGCATAGGCCAGATCTTTGAGCCAGGTGATATGGCAGCACACCTTCCTGTGGTTCCTGCGGGCGGTTTCCATGATGGCGTGGAAGGTTTCCTGATCGAAGACACTCAGCGTTCCCCCTCCGAGGAGCACCGAGTGGTGCTGGCAGTAGAGTTTGATCCAGGTTGCTCCCAGACGGATCATTTCTTCGACCTGTTCCCGGGCCTGAGAAGGAGTAGCAGCCCTGAGGGCATACTGACCGCCGAGGAATGACCTGATGAGCGGGTTGAACGAAGGCACCCAGTCAGGGCTTCCCCCCGGGGTGGTGAGGGCAGAGTTGCACATGACGATACGGGGTCCTGGCAGATCACCCGTGGTGATGGCTGTCCTCAACCGTGAAAGCCGTCCGGGGAACCCCCCGACATCCCGTACCGTGGTGATGCCTGCCTCGATGCACACCCTGGCATTGCGCTCGATCTGGTTTGAGATGGCGAAAAATGCCCTTGCCGTTACCCTGTCCATGAAGGGCACGGTGATGTGTACATGCAGATCGATGAGACCGGGCATGAGGGTGTACCCGTGCAGGTCAATGGCCCTGATGGTCTCGTTTTCTCTCCGTGCGGTGCCATCTTCCACGGCCCGGATCTTCATTCCCTCCACCAGCACGGTCTTGTTTTTCTTGAGGTCGGTTGTTTTTCCGTCGAAGAGCTGCAGGTTGTACAGGACATAACGGTTTTTAAATTCCATGTCTGTATAAATACCGGCACAGGACCGTGAGTCAATAGTACGATATCATATACAGTGGTCAGCCCCATTCCGGATCAAGGGCAGTCCCGGGAGATCACTCCTGACCAAAGGTTTGTGACCGCTGAACCGATGAGAAAGAGGGGTGGATCGATCAATGGGAAAATTCCTCTGGTTGTCCCTTTCAGGGAAATCGGGTAAAGCTCAAAGAGAGCACATGAACGTGGAGGTGTACAGATGCCCCTTTCTTCCATACCGGTTGACTCCTTTCTCATCAATGCCCACGCATTGTGGTCCAAGCGATGGTTCGTCCTTGCCTGCGGGGATTTTGCCAAGGGCTCCTACAACGCAATGACCGTCGGGTGGGGCAGTTTCGGGATCATGTGGAACAAACCCTTTGCCCAGGTTGTCGTCCGCCCGACGAGATACACGTTTGAATTCATGGAGCGCTACGATTCATTTACCCTGTGCGCCTTCCCGCAGAGGTTCAGAAAGGCGCTGGAAATTCTCGGGTCCCGCTCCGGCAGGAACTGCGACAAGGTAGCAGAGTCAGGACTCACCCCTGTCGCATCAAGGCAGGTCGCTTCCCCGTCCTTTGCCGAGGCAGATCTTCTGATCGAGCTTACAAAGATCTTCTCGTGTGATTTCGACCCGGAGCGGTTCCTGGATGCCTCGATCGAGAAGCACTATCCGCTGAAGGATTACCACCGGTCATACTTCGGTGAGGTCCTGGCAATCAGGGGGACAGAATCCTACCGATGATCCCCTGCGATGCATCCGCAATAGGTCATGCGTACGGCCATGAACGTGCACACTCCGCCGATCGGGCATTACGCAACCTCTGGGGGGATATAGCCGCACACGCTGCACTCGGGATTGCGCTCCACGTCGATGATTTCAGCATCAGAGAGACGGCCGTTCCAGGCAAACAACCTATCGAGGAGCAGCGCCCCGATGCCGGTGGCGTACTTGATCACCTCGCTTGCCTGGACAGAGGCAATCACCCCGCAGGTAGGACCCAGGATGGGAAAGGTTCCGTGGGGAGGTCTTTCTGGAAAGATGCATTTCAGGCAGGCGCTCCTCCCGGGGATCACGGTCAGGGCATGGCCGTACAAACCCCTCACCGCACCGTGGACCAGGGGAAGCCTCCTGGTGACGGCAGCCCTGTTGAGCACGTGCCGGCTTGTAAAGTTGTCCAGGGTATCCACGATGATGTGGACGTCGTTTACCAGGTGGTGGATCGTCTTCTCATCGATCCGTTCCATGTGGGCATCAACCCTGCAGAAAGGGTTCAGTCCGACCAGTCTCTTCGCCAAGGATTCGGGCTTGTCCCTTCCGATATCATCACTGAGGTAGAAGATCTGTCGATTGAGATCGGTGGCCTCCACCTGTTCGACGTCCACGATCCTGAGGTAGCCGATGCCGCTCACAGCAAGGTATCCCGCGATGATCGAACCCAAGCCCCCTAGCCCTGTGATCAGTACGCGGGCCTCTCCCAGCCTCCTCTGGCCTTCTTCTCCGATTATCTCCAGCTGTCTCGTGTAACGGTGACGTTGTTCATGTGTCAGCGTCATGATCAGCGACCCCCTTTGATGGGAACTTCTCGGGTGTGTTCTCGTGGTGGAGTGTATACGAATAGACGTGTCAAGTGCAGGCTCGATGCTGTATGTGCCTCATAGTAGAACTGCTTCCCGCGCTTGTCAATCAGTGGCTGAGAGCCGAGGAGAAAATTTTGCTCCCGGGGAGCCGGGGAAGGAGGCTGAGGCGGAGTTACGATTCCGAGGGAACTGGTTGTTCACTGTCGCAGCCGAGGGTCGATGGCGTCACGGATTCCTTCACCCAGGAGGTTGAACCCCAGCACGGTGAGCAGAATCGCCATTCCCGGGAAGAACGAGAGCCACCAGGCAACACCGAGCACTGCCTGACCCTGGGTAAGCATGTTGCCCCAGCTCGGGGTTGGAGGCTGCACCCCGATGCCCAGAAAGGAGAGAGCAGACTCCGTGAGCACGGCTGAAGCGATGCCGAGGGTGGCGGCCACCAGCACCGGGGCCATGGCATTGGGCAGGATGTGGACAAAAATGATGCGAAGGCTTCCAGCGCCGATAGTTTTCTCTGCCAGCACGAAATCACGTTCCTTCAAGGTGAGAAATTCTGCGCGCACGAGTCGGGTGATGCCCATCCACGAAGTGAGCCCGATCACGGCCATGATGTTGTAGATGGAGGGTTCCAGAAAGGCGATCACCGCAAGGATCAGAAAGAACGAGGGGAAACAGAGCATGATGTCCACCACTCGCATAATGATGATATCCGCCCAGCCACCGTAATACCCGGAGAGCGAACCCAGAATCGTACCAATGAGGACAGCGATACCCACGGCCACGAACCCCACCTTCAGCGAGATACCTGCGCCGAAGAGCATTCGCGTGAATACGTCCCTGCCGAGGTCGTCCGTTCCAAAGAGGTGTGTGGAAGACGGTGGGGCAAGGATATTGTCCACGTCGATGAGGCTCGGGTCATAGGGCGCGATCAGCGGCGTGGCCACAGACAGGACGAAGAATCCCAGCACGATGATCATGCCTGCAACGGCAAGCTTGTCTCTCAACATGCGCGACCAGAATCCCATATCAGCTCGCACGGATCCTCGGATCTGCGATGCTGTAGCAGACATCCGCGATGAGGTTGCCCAGCAGTGTCAGGACGGCACCGATGGTGAGACTGCCCATGATCAGATTGTAGTCCCGCATCATGATTGCCTCGTAGAAGAGCTTTCCCAGTCCCGGGATGGAGAAGATGCTCTCGAAGATCACGCTGCCCCCGATAAGGCCCGGGATGGACAGACCCAGGATGGTGATCACCGGAAGCAGGGCGTTGCGCATGGCATGCTTGTAGATCACCGTGCGCTCCGGAAGACCCTTGGAACGTGCCGTGAGGATATAGTCCTGCCTGATAATCTCAAGCATGCTTGATCGCATGTACCGGCTCATGCCGGCTAGAGAACCGAACGCAGAGATCACCACGGGCAGGAACAGGTGCTTTGTGAGGTCGAACAGTCTCTCCAGGAAGCCCATCTGGAGGTATCCTGGTGAGTGGATGCCGGAGATGGGCAGCCAGCCGAGCCGTACCCCGAAGAAGTCCATGCACAGGAGCGCCAGCCAGAATCCGGGGATGGAAAACCCGATGAACACGAAGATCGTAATGGATCGGTCAAGGATGCCCCCCCGCCGCACTGCAGAGATAACCCCAAGTGGGATGGCCACCAGGAAGATGATCACCATGGAGGAGATATTGATGTAGATAGTAATGGGGAGGCGCTCTTTGATTTTATCCCATACGGGCCGTGCGTCAGATGAGATGGAATTTCCGAAGTCCAGTTTTCCGAGATTCTTCATCCAGTGAAGGTACCGGGTGACGAGGGGCTTATCCAGACCGTAATGGGCCTTCAGCTGTTCGATGGCCTCCGGAGTGATGTTCGGGTTCATTTCGGTCTGCAGATCAGTGGGCTCTCCCGGTGCCAGATGAATAACCGCAAAACACACGATCGTGATACCGATGAAGGTCGGAATCAGTATGGAGAACCGTTTCAAGAGATATTTCACCATGCGTTCAGCCTCTCAGGGAAGCATCTCGTATCGCTGCAGTGATCTCGGAACATACCACTTCTCCAGGTTGTAGGTGATGCCGGCCGGAGCCGGTTCGATGCCCTTGAATCTCGAGCTGACCACCGGGAGGGAATAGGGAACATAGAGGAATACATACGGCTGTTCTTCGGAGAGGATTTCCTGGATCCTGAAGTAACACTCTTTACGCTCCTCTTCGTCGAAGGTATGTCTCCCCCTGCTCAGGAGCTCGTCAACCTCCGCGTTCCTGTACCCCACGAAGTTGAGACCCCCGGGCACTGCATTGCTCGAGTGCCACACATTGAACAGGTCCGGGTCCTGCAGGATATTCCACCCCAGGATCACCGCGTCGAAGTTACCTTTGTCCACATACTCCTTGAGAAACACGGTCCACTCGATAATGCGGATGCTGACCTGGATGCCGATCATCCTGAGCCGCTGCTGAATGATCTGGGCAGACTTGTCCCGCAGGGGATTGCCCTGATTTGTGACGATATTCAAAACAAAAGGCCTGCCGTTCTTTTCAAGAATGCCGTCTCGATAGCGATACCCAGCCTCCTCCATGAGGCTGATTGCCCTGTTCTTGTGGTAGGGGTACTTGGCGACATCCGGATTGTACCAGATGGTGCCGGGCTTGTATGGACCGGTGGAGATCTCTCCCATGCCCAGGAGAACTCCCTTGATGATCTCTTCCTTGTCGATGGCATAGGCGATGGCCTGGCGCACCCGAATATCGTCAAAGGGCTTCCGGTTCAGGTTGAATCCGAGGTAGGTGTACCCGTCTGAGAGGTACTGATACTTCGTATACATGGAGGTGAATCTCTCGCCGTCGGTCTGCCGCAGAAACTGCAGGGGAGACAGACCCATGATGTCGATAGTTCCCGCCCTGAGCTCCATAAACTGGGTGTTCTGATCAGGGATGATGCGGTAGGATATCCCCGAGAGATACGGTCTGCCGTCGAAGTATGTTTCGTTCACCGCAAGGATGATCTTTGAGCCGGTCTCCCATCGGACGAACGTGAACGGTCCCGTGCCGATGGGCGCACGCGCGAAAAGGGTGGTGGCGATGTCCTGGTCTTTGAGGAGATGCTCAGGAAGGATCTGCAGCGCCCCCCAGCTGATGAGGGCAGGAGCCAGCGGTTTCTCGTAGGAGAACTCCAGGGTGTACTCGTCCAGCATGCGCGCCTGCTTGACGAGCTTGTACTTCTCTCCGTAGGCGGTCGGTGTCTTGGGATCGATGATGGTCCTGTAGGTGAACATCACGTCCCGTGCCGTGAAGGGTGCACCATCGTGCCAGGATACATCTTTTCTCAGATAGAATCTGAGGAGCCTCCCTTCATCTTCGATGTCCCACGACTCAGCCAGGTCTCCTACGATCGTATAGTTCTTGTCGTACTTCACCAGTCCATTGAAGAGAAGCCCGGCGACCTCGTGGGACGATCTGTCGGAAGCGAGCATGGGGATGAGATTCGAGGCGTCTCCCAGGGAGGAATTCACCAGCACGTCGCCGGGAGCAGGAGCGAGGTCATCTGGTATAATGTCGGGGACAACCGACTTGTTATTCTCCCCGGAGCATGCTAGAAGGAGAAAACACAGAAGGAATGTTGCAATGAGCTTTGCTAATGAGTTCATATAGTTGTAAGAATAGCAGAACCTCTGCAAGAGAACAAGAGATCTTATCGCACCATCGAAGCGGTGACTGTCGGTTCCCATGAGATTCTTCAGCGATCTCCATGTTCACTCACGTTTTTCGCGCGCCACGAGCAAGACCCTGACCATTGAAGAACTCGTAACAGGAGCCGAACGAAAAGGAATCACGGTTATTGGATCAGGTGATTTCACCCACCCTTCATGGCTCGGCGAGCTCGAAGAGCACCTCGTCGAGGCAGAGCCCGGTCTCTTCAGGCTTTCTCGCAACGGTGGGTGCGTCAGGGTTCTGCTTACCGGCGAAATCAGCACCATCTACAAACAGGCAGACAAAGTAAGGAAAGTCCACCACCTTATTGGTGCTCCGGATCTGTGTACGGTCCGGAAGATCGCCACGAGCCTGGCCAGACGGGGAAACATCACATCTGATGGACGGCCTATCCTGGGGGTGACCTCACGGGATCTGCTGGAGATCGTTCTGGAGGCGAGCGAAGATGCCTTTCTCATTCCAGCGCACATCTGGACTCCATGGTTTTCATCTCTGGGCTCCAAATCCGGGTTTGATTCCATAGCAGAATGTTATCTCGACCTCGAACCGCACATTTTTGCTGTGGAAACCGGTCTTTCTTCGGATCCGCCCATGAACTGGAGGGTGACAAGCCTGGACCGGTACCACCTCGTCTCCAATTCAGACGCCCACTCGGCGGAAAAAGTGGCACGGGAGTCCACGGTTTTCTCGTGCGACCTCGATTACTTCGCCATGGTTCATGCCTTGAAAAACGGTCAGGGGCTCGAGGGCACCGTGGAGTTTTTTCCCGAGGAGGGCAAGTATCATCTTGATGGGCATCGAGACTGCGGCGTTTCCCTCGCCCCTGCCGAAACGAGGGAACTCGACGGGATCTGCCCGGTCTGCGGAAAAAAGGTGACCGTCGGGGTACTCCATCGCGTCGAAGCCCTTGCGGATCGCGATGAAGGCAGCAGGCCTGAACGGGCGAAGGGATTTTTCTCCCTGATACCCCTCAAGGAAATTCTCTCGGAAATTCTCATGGTCGGAAGCTCCTCCAGAAAGGTTGCGGCTACCTACGAGAGGCTCGTGGGAAAACTCGGAGGCGAGCTCCAGATCCTGCTCGACCTCGATAAGGATGAAATTGAGGCGACGGCGGGAGACGTAATCGCCCTTGCCATCTCACGCATGAGGTCCGGCGAGGTTCATCGTGAGGCTGGGTTCGATGGACAGTTCGGGAGGATCAGGGTTTTCCGCGATGATGAGCGGGACCTGCTCTTCGGTGCAGAGGCATCCCTGCAAGGCACAAAGCGAGAGGTCAAGGTATCCGTTGCAGGGTCAGGAAGCTCCTCGAACCCGGGGTCGGATACCCTGCTCAATGACGGACAGCTCAAAGCCGTGGGGTTTCAAGACGGATTTCTGGTTGTGCATGCCGGTCCGGGAACGGGCAAGACCCGGGTTCTCGTGGAACGGATAAAAGCCCTGAAGAAGAATGATGACCGAACATCGATTCTTGCGGTCACGTTCACCACCCGGGCTGCCGCTGAGATTGCCCAGAGGCTGGGAAGGGAGGATGTCGAAGTGAACACCTTCCACGGTCTCGCTTCGAGAATTCTTCGCGGGAGCGGGAGATCCTTCGTTGTGGCCGACGATGCCATGCTCAGGGACGAGGCGAAAGAGCTGGGTAGAGCTGATGCCGAATCATGGGTCAGGGATCTCCTCTTTCGCATGAGTACGCGGCAGCCCCTGCTCCATGAGCAGGCAGCCTTTGTGGAGACACTCAGGAGAAAGGGGCTGTTCCCCTTCGAAGGCCTCATCAAGGAGGCAGTAGCTACGCTCAGAACAGCCACGAACCGACCCAGGTGGAACCATATCCTCGTGGACGAATTCCAGGACATCAACCCGGTGCAGTACCTGTTCTTCAGAGAACTCGGAGGAACCGCAAAGAGCATCATGGTGATCGGGGATGCGAACCAGGCCATCTACGGGTTCCGTGGGAGCACGCCTGAAGCGTTCGATGACGTTTTACGGGACTATCCTCGAGCACACGTTATCAGCCTTGAGGAGACGTACCGCATGAGTTCACCCCTGTCTCGGGCATCCAACGCCTTTATCGGAGCTACGGCGGTGAGGTCTTCACGGGAGGGAGAGTCGATCAGGCTCGTGGAGAGTCCTGTTCCGAATGAATTCATTGCCCGTGAAATCGAATCGCTGGTGGGAGGGCTCAGGCATTCCGTTGTTGCCTGTGCACAGGCAGAGTACGCCCTGAGTGACATCGCGGTGATCGTCCGGACTCAGCAGCAAGCCCAGCCTGTCCTTGAGGCCCTCGACCGGGCATCGATCCCCTATGATACCGCCTATGCCAGAAGTCTTTCGGAAAAGCCCGGCATTGCCGAGAGGATCACGATTCTGGAAGGGAAGAGGTGGCATCACCTCATACGGGGGGTTGGAGAGAAGGCGCAGGAGAGGATGAACCGTGGGGAAGACCCTGGCAGGGTGGTAGCGGTGAAGATCAGTGAGGCGGTGCATCTGATGAATTCCCTGGAGGGATCCATCCGCGCACGCATCAGGAGTATCGAGGATGCAGGTCTGTTCAAGCTCGAAAGGATCGATGATGCCCATCCCTTCTACCAGTACGCCGGGCTCTTCGGTTCTGACCTCGACGGATTTATCGACTTCTGCAGACTCAGCAACGACCAGGGTGCTCTCGGTGGCGAGCGGGTGCACGTCATCACAGCGCATGCGGCGAAAGGCCTCGAATTCAGATGCGTGTTCATAACCTCCCTGATGCACGGTATTTTCCCCCTTGAGGGTTCTTCTGTCTCAGAGGAACGAAATCTATTCTACGTGGCCATGACACGGGCATCCGAGATCCTCTACCTGCTCTGTCCGGACAGAAACCAGTCGGAATTTCTCTGGTTGCTGCCAGCTCAATTCTGCCGGGTGTACAGAGAAAAGCGCAGGCAGTCATCTGAACAGATGCTGCTTTTTTAACCAGAGAGAGAAAGGGGTGGCAGACCTATGGATTTTGGGATGAAAGAGATGATCTACCTGGTAGTTCTCCTGGTCAGTCTTCTGCTGTCGGCCTTTTTCTCCAGCAGTGAGACGGCGTTCATGAGGGCGAACAGGTTCCGCATCAGAAATTTTTCCGAGAAGGGGAATCAGGACGCCATGAGGGTTGAAGAGATCCTGAAAGATCCCGACCGCCTCATCAGCTCTATCCTGCTGGGGAATAATTTTGTCAATGTCCTTGGCTCAGCCCTTGCTACTGCCCTCTTCATTTCTTTTTTCGGACAGGAGGGTATTGTGTATGCAACAGTGACCATGACCGTTATCCTGCTCATTTTTGCAGAAATAACTCCCAAGACCTTTGCGGCATATCGTGCGGAAACGTTTTCCATGATCGCCTCATACCCCATCAAGCTCGTGATCGGAGTCCTTGAACCGATTGCCCAGGTGCTCGTGAAGACCTCCCGCGTGATCCTCTCGCTGTTCGGGTTCGATCCTGAGAAGGAGGAGGCCATGACCGAGGAGGATATCGGATCCGTCATCTCCATGGGACACAAGGAAGGATTCATCGCCGAACCCAAGGCGAAGATGCTGGTTGCCATCATGGACATGGACTCTGTTCCGGTCAAGAAAATCATGTTGCCGCTCAACCAGATGGAGTTCATCCCCCTCGATGAGGGGTTCAATGATATTGTGAAGCTCATTGTTTCAAAGGATTTCACCCGGTATCCCGTGTACAAGGATTCAAAAGACAATATAGTGGGGTATCTCCATATCAGGGATATCTGGCGGTATGTCGGCACAAAGGAGACCTTCAAGGTTGCCGATTGCCTCAGGGAGGCGCACTTTGTGCCTGAGACAAAATCCCTCCTCAAACAGCTCATCGACTTTCAGCAGATGCACGTACACATGGCGTTCGTGGTGGACGAACATGGCACCGTCAAGGGGGGAATCACCCTCGAGGATATCATTGAAGAGATCACCGGCGACATCGTCGATGAGCACGACAGCATCCGCAGCCCCGTTGTCCCGGTGGGTGAGAAGAGTTTCATCGTCATGGGGAGCATCGGCCTGAGGGATCTTGAGCGTGAGATCGGCAGGGCATTTCCCGAGGAGTTTGACACGATATCCGGTCTTATCCTGCACCTGCTCGATCGGATTCCGAATGAGGGAGACACTGTCGAGTGGGAGGCTCTTCAGTTCAGGGTCGAACGCATGCGGGGAAACCGCATTAGCAGGGTACGGTTGACGATACAGGAGTGAGAAGCGGTTTTTTCCCCAGTACCTGGTGGTGCGCTGAGCAGGTTACAATCTCTGTGATTTTTCCCGTGCCAGGATGAGGTCTGCGTCCGATTGTCTCACGTACAGGGGGCTGATGTCTTTGGTGAGGGTCTCGATGGGGAGCTTCCGGGCGAGCAGACCCGTGACGTATGCCCGGGGCGTCCAGAGGTTCTCCGTTCCCGGCACGAAGTGTTCCCCGAGATCTTCTGCGAGCATATCCCGGTAGAGTTCAAGCCCGTCTCCAATGAAGAGCGTGGGTTCAGTGATGTAGTTCTTCACCTCATCAGGCCCTCGGTTGAGGTACTCCGTGAGCCGATAACCATCCGGGGAGTACAGAGCGAAGTATACCTCGGTCTTGCGTGCATCAATCAGGGGCATGACCGGGAGCCTGCTCGGCAGTGCCCCGTAAGCGAGGGTGTCAAGGGTGGAAATTCCTGCAAGGGGACATCCCAGCGCCATGGAAAGGCCCTTTGCTGTGGCGATTCCTATCCTGATGCCGGTGAATGAGCCCGGGCCGATCCCCGAAGCGATGAGAGAGAGGTCCGAAGGGCCTGTGTCGCTGTGGCGAAACAGAGAATCGATGAGGGGAAGGAGTTCGCCGGCATGACCCTGACGCACGTGCAGATTGATCTCGCACTCGAGGGTGTCGCCACTCAGGAGAGCAGCACTGCAGCAGCGTGTAGATGTATCGAGGGCAAGGATACGGATGGCTATTCTCCCGTGACGAGCCGAAGGATATCATTGTAAAAGGCAAAAAGCATGAGGAGGATCAGGAGAAACAGGCCGATCTGCTGGGCGATCTCCCGTGGTTTCCCTTCCACCGGTCTGCCGGTGATTCCCTCGATCATGAAGAGGACGAGATGTCCCCCGTCCAGGATGGGAATGGGCAGCAGATTGATGATGGCGAGGTTGATGCTGATGAAGGCGATCATCGAGAAGAACGGGAGCATTCCTGCACGGAAGGTCTCTCCGGACACCTGGGCGATGAGGATCGGTCCTCCAAGGCTCTTGCGGACATCGAGGCTGCCGGTGATGATCTTCCAGAAAGCGATCCCGGTGAGTTCGACGATTCGGTACGTCTGCATGAATCCGTATCCGATACCTCCGATGAGACCGAAGTTCTTGGTGATGATCTCCTCCGAGCGGGTGATCCCGATCATGGGACGCTCAATCACTTCACCAAAGAGATTCGTATCCTGGATGAGCTTCGGTGAGACATGTATAATAAAGGTATTCTCTCCCCGGGCAATGAGCATCTCCACAGACTCCCCCGCTGTCGACTGCATCAGGAGAATGGAGATGTCTTCCCAGATCTCAACGGGGTTGCCGGCGATCGTGACAATCCTGTCTCCGGCCAGAAGGCCGGCCCTGTCCGCCGGTGAGTCATCCTGGACAGAACCCACCACGGAACTGAAGGTGGGGATTCCGATCCAGGCAATCACCATGTAGATCACCACAGCCAGCAGGAAGTTGAACACAGGTCCCGCTGATACGATGAGTGCTTTGACTTTCAGCGCCTTGTGGGAAAAAGCTCTGCTCGGATCGATATGAGAAAGCTCCTCCTGGTCTTTGTTTGAGGAATCCTCTCCGAGCATTTTAACGTATCCCCCGAGGGGTACAAGCGACAACCGGTATTCCGTCTCCCCGATGCGCTTCTTGAGGAGAGCCGGCCCGAACCCCAGGGAGAATTTCAAGACACCTACGCCATTGATCTTGGCCAGGATGAAATGGCCGAGTTCATGAAAGAAGATGAGGATTCCCAGGGCGATGATGAACGCGAACAGTGTTGTCATAGTACCAGAGACTCTGCAATCATTCTGGATTCCCTGTCAAGCGCTATCAGATCTTCCGGTGTCGATACCTGGGTCGATGCAAGCGTCTCCATGGTCTTTTCAACAAGGAGGGAGATCTCATCGAATCTGATCCGTCCCGAGAGAAACGCATCGATGGCCACCTCGTCGGCGGCATTCATGATGCAGGGCCACGTCCCTGGTTTTTCCATGGCGTGGCGTGCAATCCTGAGGGCGGGAAAGGCGCTTTCGTCGGGGGGAAAGAATTCCAGACGCCCAGGGGTATCAAAGGAAAGGGGTTCGATGGCAAGGGGGATGCGCTCTGGCCAGGCCAGGGCGTACCCGATGGCCACACGCATGTCCGGGATCCCCATCTGGGCCTTGATGCTCATGTCTTCGAACTCCACCATGGAGTGAACGATGCTCTGGGGGTGGATCGTCACCTCGATTCTGTCCAGGGGGAGCATGAAGAGCCAGAAGGCTTCGATGATCTCGAAACCCTTGTTCATCATGGTTGCAGAATCGATGGTGATCCTTCTGCCCATGGACCAGGTCGGGTGATTCAGGGCCTCATCGGGGGTTATGCTCCCGAAGGTATCTCGAGGTCTGTTTCTGAAAGGGCCGCCTGATGCCGTGAGGATGATGCGACGGATGGGGTTGTTCTTTTCTCCGGCAAGGCACTGGAATATGGCGGAATGTTCTGAATCCACAGGGATGATTCGTGCAGAGTGCTTTTTCGCCTCCCGGGTCAGGAAGGCACCGCCGATTACGAGAGATTCCTTGTTTGCAAGGGCAAGTCGTGCTCCGAGGCGAACCGCCGTCAGGGAAGGAAGGAACCCGGCAGCCCCGGCTATGGCGTTGATCACAATGTCCGGTTCGCACGTGTTCAGGAGATCACTGGGGGAGCGCTGTCCTGATCGTATTCCGAACCCCGGCACGTCGGGAGGGGGCATCCCCGTGAGCGCCAGGTTAGTGACCCCGAATTCCTGTGCCTGTTGGAGGAGGAGCGAGCTATTTGTCCCCGCACTCAGTCCTGCAATAGTGAATAGATCGGGGTGCATCCGGATGACATCGAGAGCGGACCGTCCGATGGATCCCGTAGATCCGAGGATCACCACCTTCTTCATTCAGGAGACAACCGTGATGACGAGGTAGAGTACCGGAGCGACAAGCATGATGCCGTCCATGCGATCAAGCATGCCCCCGTGACCGGGGATGAGGCTTCCCATGTCTTTGACCTTGAATTCTCTCTTGAGTAGGGATGCGGTGAGATCCCCGGCAAGGTCGAGAATGGCGATGCATGGTGCCAGAACCAGGATGATCCAGAGAGGATAGGAGCCATCGAGTTCGATGAAGCGGGAGTAGAGAAGGAGGCTGATGTACCCTAGTACGATTGCTGCCGCGATCCCGCCGAGAAGCCCCTCGAGGGTCTTCTTTGGACTGAGACGGGCTGCGATGTGGCGCCTGCCGAGATTTTTGCCCACATAGTAGGCCCCAGTGTCGGAGGCAAAGACGCACACGAGACCGAAGATCATCCAGAACCTTCCATCTATCCCGATCCTGATGAGGATCCAGAAGCCAACCAGTGCCAGCGGGTAGATGAGACCCATGAGCGCAAATACGATGTCCCGGGATGTGACCTTCCCTTTTTCGTAGAGAAAGAGCGAGGAGATCAGGATGATGATTGCGGTGATGCAGAGCATTACGTAGGCCAGATCTACACGGGACAGGTACAGTGCATACAAAAAGGGAACGCAGGAAACGATGCCAATCCACCCGAGGAGCCGGGCCTCTTTGCTGATGGAGATACGGTAGAGCTCATACAGGCAGATCCCGACAACGATTACCACGAGCAGACTGAACATCCATGGAGGACCAACAATGGCCGGGACGGCCAGGATGACGATAAGGACGAATGCTCCGAAGAGACGGATCATGAAGTGGTACCCTCGATCTGTTCGCTGGTCAAACCGAAGCGACGCTGCCGTCCGGAAAACCAGGTCAGCGCCTCATCGAGAGCGTTCTCATCGAAGTCGGGCCAGAGGATGTCGGTAAAGTAGATCTCGGTGTATGCCATCTGCCACAGGAGAAAATTGCTGATGCGCCATTCTCCTCCTGTTCTGATCATGAGATCCGGATCCGGCATGAAGGACGTGTCGAGCTGGTCCGAAAAGGTTTGTTCATCGAGAGTCGTTACATTCACTCCGAGCCGGCCCACGCGTTGGATGGCACGGATGATCTCGTCCCTGCCGCCGTAGTTGAGCGCAATGCTCAGGTGAATCTCGGTGTTGCCCGAGGTCTCCTGGAGGGTCCTGGTGATCTTGTTCTGCAGGGTCTCGGGAAACCGTGACATATCCCCGATGGTATGTATACACACCCCGCTTGTTTTCAGTCTGTGTATCTCGGTGTCGATGAACCGCTCCAGGAGCCTGAACAGTCCTTCTACTTCGCTGGATGGCCTGTTCCAGTTCTCTGAAGAAAAGGCGTAGAGGGTGAGGTACGTGATGCCGCGTTCCCTGGCAGCCTCTACGATCCTTCTGGCGGCCTGGGCGCCCTGCTCGTGTCCATTCAACCTGGACAGCCCGCGAAGCTTTGCCCACCTCCCGTTTCCGTCCATGATGATTGCGACATGTTCGAGTCCGGGTATCATTGAAAGGTCTTGTTACCACAGGGCTGTTTTCGGGGTCAACAAGGAGGTTTTTCGGCGTCATATCGCGGGGAATATTAACCCTTGACTTTTGTATAAGCTCTGCGATACAGACTCATTTTGCGCGAGCTATGGGTGCGCGGACAGGGCTGGAGTAGCTCAATCGGTAGAGCAGCTGATTTGTAATCAGCAGGTTGCGGGTTCGAGTCCCATCTCCAGCTTCAACGATGCTTCGGAGGGGTTCCCGAGTGGCTAAAGGGAGCAGACTGTAAATCTGCCGGCTCAGCCTTCGGAGGTTCGAATCCTCCCCCCTCCACCAGGAGAATGAGGGTTTGCAGGAGACGTGAGTCGTTTTTGACTGCACTATCCTTGTTGACGATGCGGGAGTAGCTCAGTTGGCTAGAGCGTCAGCCTTCCAAGCTGAGGGTCGCGGGTTCGAATCCCGTTTCCCGCTCCATGACCCCTCTTTACGTGGAGAAATGCCCACGTAGCTCAGTAGGTAGAGCACTTCCTTGGTAAGGAAGAGGTTCCCCGGTTCGATCCCGGGCGTGGGCTCCACCATTTACGGTTTGCGCACAGAAAAAATTATTACACAAGGGGGACTTACATGGCTAAGGAGACATTTAAGAGGACGAAGCCGCATGTGAATGTGGGGACGATTGGTCATATTGATCATGGGAAGACGACGTTGACGGCGGCGATCACGAAGCATTTGGCGAAGAAGGGTTTG
>DSBG01000137.1 GCA_011046135.1 Deltaproteobacteria bacterium | reverse complement strand
GGCTCTCTGCCTCGTACCCCAGCCCGGCCCAGATCACCCTGAAGGCCGAAAACCTCGACCTGAGCATGCTCGGAGACGACGTGTTCGGCTCGGCAGGGGTTCATGCCTTCGTGGCCTATGACGGGAAGGACCTCGATGCAGCACTTGACCTGCAGGTTGCTTCCCTGGGGCTCCCCTGGCAGGAAACACCCCTTGGCGATGCAGCTCTCCAAATTCTCGCGCAGGGGCCCATCGAGAAGATCTCGCTCGATGAGATCTCTGTGAAAACCGCCCTGCTGAACATCGAGGGGAGCGGTGAACTGACCGGACTTTCATCAGAGGCCTCTCCCGGGGATACCTGGCTCACCCTCGAGATGAGATCGAGTGAGTTCGACTACGAACAGGTCGTGGACTCGCTTCCTGTCGAGAGCTTCCCTGAATGGCTCAGGAAACTGCTCATGGTGCAGATCCGCGGGGGCAGGTCGATATTTTCCCGGGCCTCCTACTCAGGCAGGCTCGGCGAACTCTTCAGCGGGGAGACGTTTTTCAGGAACATCTCCGTTGTTCAGGACCTCATGAACCAGCGTTTCTCTGCAGGGCACACGTCGGACAGGGTGGAAGGGATTACCGGAGCAGTCATCTACGGCCCGAGGGATATCGAATTCCGTAATCTCTCGGGTTCCGTGGGACAATCGAGCCTCGAGCGCGTGAACCTGCTGTTCCACGACGTGCTCGAACCCCTGATGCGCCTGACCGTCGAGGTGGACCTCGATATGGAGGCCAGTGCCTTCCTCGGCAGCTGGAGGGCTGCCATGGTGCCACAAGAGGTCTTCTCGCTGCTGAGCCCGGTCAAAACCCCCACAGCAGGCCGGGTGAAGGCTCAGGTGAGCACCTTCTGGGATGAGGGATCCGGCAACCCGGTGCAGCTCCGGGGTTCCATCACCCTGGAGGACTGCTCCTACACCTGGGAGTCCCACCAGGTGAGTGCCCACTCCGGTTCGATCAGCGCCCCGACGTATGACTCGCCTGTTCAGGTGTTCTTTACAGGGACCGTGGACAGAACCGCCATCGATGAACTTGCCCTCACCCTGGAAAAACCCTTCGACGAAAATCTCTCCTGTTTCACCCTGAAAACGGACCTGCCCCTGGAGGGCTTCGGATTCAGGCTCGACAGTCCCTCGCGGGTCGTGATCACGGGAACCGGTACCGGCCAGCGTCTCCAGGGGATCGTGAAACTCTCTACAGCGGGCTTTACCCTGATGGACACCCACTACGTGACCCTCAAAACCCCCTTCGAGGCAACGGGCGGAATCCAGGCGCTCCTTGGACCCTCCCCCGAGGTGCAGATCACGAACCTCGGCGTGACGCTGGGAAACGGCACCATGAACATCTCCGCCCGGGCAAGAGAATCAGCAGGAAGTGCCCGGATCACGGGAGTGCTCCACCTCGAAGACCTTGCGGCTGAAATCGCTCAGAGGCCGCAGAATCTGCAGGGAGTCATCACCAGTGATCTTTCCCTGATGTGGGGAGAGCACCGTACAGTCTCAGGACAGGTGGTCTTCGATGATGTGTCCTTCTTTTACGGGGAAACTCCCGTCACTTTTGACGGCGCCGTACAGCTGGAGGACAGCACGGCCTCTTCCCAGGTGTTACTCGTGACACTTGCCGGCATGAAATCAACGCTTGCAGGGTCTCTCCTGATCGCGGATACGCCCTCCTACACAGGCTCTCTCACCGTCGATGGCCTCTCCCTTGCTTCGGGTCAGGCCATGGAGTCTTCCGACATCTTCACCAGGATCGAGGCCGATGCCACCCTCGAACTGACAAACCTCGATCTCTACGGGATCCCGGTGGAGAAAGGCAGCACCGAAGTTCAACTCAAGCACGGGGTACTCACGCTCTCCCGGATGGACCTGCAGGGCCTCTATGGAACAGCCAAGGGGTCAGCCCGCAGGGAGGCAGGTGGCGAGACGAGCTATGATCTTGTCATCTCCCTGAGAAACGCCCCTGTGCGCCGCGTCCTGAGCACTCTTTCCCCGGGACAGACCTGGATCGATGGAACGCTGGATCTCGACGGACACCTCTGGGGGGACACCGCCTCCCCCAACGGCACCTTCACCCTGATCGCACGGGACGGCAGGATCAGGAGATATGCCCTGTTCAACAGTATTTTTACCGTGCTCAATGTCTACCGGATCATCCAGGTACGGGACCTCGAGCTCACCAGCAGGAATTTCCCCTACAACTTTATCTCATCCACCTTACACATCGACGAGGGGCTTGTCAGTTTCGATGATTTCTACCTCGACAGCAATTCACTGCAGGTCTCGGCCGTGGGCAGCTATTCCCTGCAGAACCATCGCATCGACGCCACCCTTGGCATCCAGCCGCTGGAGAGCATCGACAGGACCATCAGCATGATCCCCCTGCTCGGCTGGGTGCTCACCGGTGATGAAGAAAAGCTCATCGTGGTCTTTCTGCGGGTCAAGGGAGACGTGGATGAACCCTCAGTGCAGGTGAAACCCCTGAAAACCTTTGAACGGCCGGTCGTTACCACGCTGCTGCGTGCGCTGAAGCTCTCCACCGATCTGTTCAACCGATCGCAGCAGTTCATTCCCGGACAGAAGAACTGAACCCACTGTCTCGATCGTCGAGAAAGAACGCCTCCATCCGCTTTATGAGGGGGACGAGGCTGTTCCTGTTGTGTGCCGACACGACAACCCCCCCATAGCGCTGGGCCAGATCGTGGGCGATTTCTTTCTCGCATGCGTCGGACTTGTTGAAGACCTTGAGCCTGGGTTTTTCCCGAATGTCCAGGCCCTTGAGAATCTCGTCGACCGCCTGCATCCGATATTCCAGGTGAGGATCCGTGAGATCGATCACCTCCAGGAGAAGCCGGGCGTCTCTCAGCTCTTCCAGGGTCGCCATGAACGCTGCCTTGAGGTCGTCGGGCAGGTCCCGGATGAACCCCACGGTATCGGTGATGATCACCTCGAGATCCCGGGGGAATCTGAGGCGCTTGCTCGAGGGGTCCAGCGTGGCGAAGGGCATGTCTGCGGTGAACACCCGTGACCGGGTGAGGCTGTTGAGCAGCGTGGATTTTCCCGTGTTGGTATAGCCTATGATGGAGATCACGGGAATGCCGAACCGGTTCCGCCTGGTCCTGGTGAGCCTGCGCTTTCTCCCGATCTGCCGGGTCTCCTTCTCGAGACGCTCGATACGCTCTTTTGCCCGCCGCCTGTCTATCTCGAGCTTTGTTTCGCCCGGGCCCCTCGTTCCAATGCCCCCGGCAAGCCTGGACAGCGCGGGGTTTTTCCCCACGAGTCGTGACATGCTGTATTTGAGCTGCGCGAGTTCGACCTGAATCTTGCCTTCCCGGGTGCGCGCCCTTCGGGCAAAGATATCGAGAATAAGCTGCGTCCGGTCGATGGCACGGATGTCTACCAGACTCGTGATGGAGCGAGCCTGGGACGGGGTGAGCTCCTGATCGAAGATGAGGAGGTTGGCATCCTTTGCCAGGGCCGTAATGTAGATCTCGGAAAGCTTCCCCTTGCCCACCACATACTTGGGATCAGGCCTGGGTCGTTTCTGCACCACGGTATCGAGCACCGTGATCCCGGCCGCAGCAGCCAGGGACTGAAACTCGAGGGTGTCGATCCGGGTGCTCTCATTGACCGCGGATCGTACCACGATGAGGATGGCCCTGTCTTCACCCGCTTCAGGACTGATCGAGGTCTGCTTCCTGGTAATCTCATCCTCGAGCTCGCGTATGAACGCATCGAAGGGGATGTCGATGAGAAAGGTGGGTACCGGATCGAGCACCTTCCAGATGCGCGAGGTGTCCTCTGCTGGCAGGAGATGGGCACCATAAGCGAGCCCCGGAGTGCCGTTTTCACGAACCGCGATGGCATAGATCATGTCGAGTCTGAGCTTGGCCATGTCAGTGAGATCTTCGAAGCTGAGTCCTTCCTCATCGAGGTGAGTGTGGATGAGCCGCAGGCCCTGGAGGCGACCGGGGTGGATCCTTTTTCGGTGGAGCTCGGGGATGGAAATCGCGCCGGAAGTTCCTGCGATCACGTATTCGATCGTTCCGAGGCGATCGACGAGCACTCCCACCTGTATCCCTGCAGCCTGTGAGATGCGGGAAATCTCGGAGCAGAATTCATGGGTAAACGGCAGATCGAAGGGGAGCTTTCTCCGGTAGATTCGCTCGAGACCCCTCAGATGCGAGGCCTTGAGTCCTTTCGTATTTCCGAATACCTTCTGGATGGAGGCTCCTCCTGTCGGTCACCCTTTTTCGATCAGGGACGCGTGCATCACGACCTTGGCCCGGTTGTTCACCATCTCCACGAGGATCTTGACCCTGCCCTCATCAGAACCCCAGGTCTCGAAAATACCATAGAGATCCTTGAGTGGCCCGGATTTTATCCGAACCACGTCACCGGGCTGGAACTCCACGGGTTTCTTGATGACACCCGAACTCTTGTCCTCCAGCGTATAGAGCCCGGAGATGAATTCTTCTTCAATGGGAACGGGCTGGTAGTTGTCCAGCAGGATCCTGCGCACCCCCCTGCACCAGCGTATCTTGTGGAATTCACCCTCGACGGGCATGATCCGGACAAAGAGGTAGTTGGGGAACAGGGGATACTTCTTCAGTGTTTTCTTCCTGGCATGGAAGACATACTTCTCCATGAAGGGCTGGTAGGTGTGAATGCCCTGCTGGGCGAGCACCAGGGATGCCAGGGAATCTTCCTTGGGATTTGTCTGGATCACGTACCACTGTTTCTCAGAACCATTCACGTTTTTTCCTATAGCCCAAAAGGAATGCCTGCGTCAATTCATCCGTCTTCGATTCAACGTGCACCGGGATCGAGGATGGTCTGCCTGAAAGGCCGCGGAAGAACCCTGATCCCTTCCCGGACGATGACGTCCGACGATCAGGTTACCGGTACGTATCATTGAAGAAATTTGACATTGAGTTCAGCTTCCTTATAGTTTCATTATACCATGATTGGAACTATCATCCTCAGGCGGGTTCGGGCGATAACGAGCAGAGAAGGGATGAACTCACCATGACCTCCTACCAGGCACGAGAGATCGTACAACAGCTCTGTACCCAAGCGGGCATTACCCTCAACGGGTCCGGTCCCGCCGATATCCGGGTGCACAACGAAAACCTCTACGAACGGGTCCTGAAGGGTGGTTCCCTTACCCTGGGCGAGTCGTACATGGACGGGTGGTGGGAGTGCGAGGCACTGGATCAGTTTTTCGATACCCTGCTGCGTGCGCTCATGCTCCAAAAATTGAAAGGAAACTGGAACCTCCTGTGGCCGATACTCAGGGCCAGGATTTTCAATCTGCAGTCACGCTCACGTTCCTTCCAGGTGGGCGTGAAACACTACGATATCGGGAATGATCTCTACAAGGCCATGCTCGACTCCAACATGCTCTATACCTGTGGATACTGGAAGGATGCCCGGACGCTGGATGAGGCCCAGGTCGCGAAAATGGACCTGGTCTGCCGCAAGATAGAACTCGAACCGGGCATGACGGTGCTCGAGCTCGGCTGCGGCTGGGGTACCTTTGCCCGCTATGCAGCCCAACAGTATGGAGCGCATGTCACGGCGGTAACGGTTTCCAGGGAGCAGGTCTCCCTGGGGCGGGAACTGTGCCGGGGTCTTCCTGTCGAGATCACCCTGGACGATTACCGCAATGCCAGGGGAACCTATGACCGGGTCGTATCCATCGGTGTGATGGAACATGTCGGGTCCAGAAACTATCGCACGTACATGAAAACGGTGGACAGGACGCTCAAAGACGACGGAATAGCCTTTTTCCACACGATCGGGGGGAATACGAGCAGGTTCAACGGTGACCCCTGGCTGCATAAATACATCTTTCCCAACGGCATGATCCCGTCCATAGCTCAGCTGGCAAGGGCAATGGAAGGCCTGTTCATCATGGAAGACTGGCACAACTTCGGCCCGGACTACGATACAACCCTGATGTCCTGGCATGAACGCTTCGAGCGCGCCTGGCCGGAATTACGGGACACCTACGGAGAACGCTTCCACCGCATGTGGCGCTACTATCTGCTGAGCTGTGCCGGGGCGTTCCGCTCACGCTACTGTCAGGTATGGCAGGTCGTCATGACCAGACCCTCACGAAAGCAACCCCGGTGCCGGATCTGTTGAGCGCCCCCATGATCGAAACCGACGTCGTCATCATCGGGGGAGGGCCCGCAGGATCGAGCTGCGCCTGGCAGCTCCATCAGCACGGGATCCAGGCCATCATACTCGACAAGGCCCGTTTTCCCAGGGACAAACTCTGTGCCGGCTGGATCACACCACGGGTCTTCAGGGCGCTTCGGCTCGGTGAAGACCGCTACCCCCACACACTGACGACGGTGAGGCGAATCGTTGTATCCCTTTTCAGAACGTCATTTCCGGTGCGAACCACCCAGTATGCGATCCGGAGAGTCGAGTTCGACGACTGGCTGCTGAAGCGTTCGGGGATCCCTGTCCACCACCACCGGGCAAAGGATATCTCGGTGCAGGCCGGAGGGTTCGTGATCGACAGGACGTTTCGATGCCGCTTCCTGGTAGGTGCCGGAGGGACGAACTGCCCGGTATACCGGTCGCTGTTCGCTCCCGTCTCTCCACGGAGACCGGAGCGGATGATCGTTACCCTGGAGGAGGAATTCCGCTTGGAGGGAGCTGACCAGACCTGCCGACTCTGGTTTTTCGACAACAGGCTGCCGGGGTATGCCTGGTATGTCCCCAAGGCGGACGGGTACGTGAATATCGGGATCGGTGCCAAGTTCAGGTCACTCAACGCCAGGGGCCAAAACATCCGCACCTCCTGGAATACCTTCGTGGAGATGCTCTCTAAACGCTCGCTGCTCGGCGGGCACCGGCCTTCCCCCCGTGGACATGCATACTACCTGAGACAGCCCCACATGCCTTACCGCAGGGGTAACGCCTTTTTGATCGGCGACTCCGCAGGCCTCGCGAGTGTGGACATGGGAGAAGGCATCGGTCCGGCCGTCGAGAGCGGGCTCAAGTCCGCCCGGTCCATCATCGACGGAACGCCCTACCGGCCCGAATCCATCGGGAGATTCAGTGCCGTGGATATATTCGTCCCCTGGGCGCGTCTTCGTTGAACGAGCCGGGCAGGAACCCGCGACACGCACGAGAAGACACCGAGTGCGGAGGCGGTTGGGGACATCTATGTTCATCGTATGCCGTGGTCATGAAGGGGATCAGCTCAGCCTACCTGTTCACGAATGACGACACGCGCTCGACGGAAACACCTTCTTTTCTGAGTCGGGGGAGTTCCTCGGCGAGAACCTCCAGGGTAGCGGGGTACGGGTGGCAGATCCCGATGGCATCCCTGTAGTTCCTGGCGATGGAGACCAACTTCTTGAGCTGGGCCCTGATATAGGCAGGTTCCTGTTCATTGTCCAGGAAAACGTCCCGGGCGTTGAAGGGGAGCTTCATCCGGAAAGCCACCTCGCTGCAGATCGAGCGGTTGGTGGTGAGGCTGTCGATGAAGAAAAGCCCGCGTTTTGCCAGATCATGGTAGATGATGCCCATGAAAACCTCATCTGCGGTGATGACAGAACCCATGTGGTTATTCACCCCGACCACGTGAGGCACATTCTTGAAATTGCTCGCCATGACGGCCTCCACCTCTGCTCGGTTCATGCCGGCCATGATCGCCCCTGCACCGGGGTCCTTGCCGTTTCCCTCCATGGGGAGGTGGAGGAGGATCTCCCTGCCCTGGGCGTGGAGGTAACGGGCGATGCGCTTCGAGTGAGGCTGCCCGGGCAGGATGGAAAAGGTTACATCCGCATCGATGGCACTGAACTGCTTTGCGACGTTCATATCCAGACCAAGGTCATCGACGATAATGGCAATGCGCACGAGTTTCTCCCGGGGCTTCTCGAAGATGAGTTCCCAGGGATGTCCGTCGAAGATGAGCTCGACCCGGTTCGCATCGCGGATGGTGACCTTGGCCTGGGCTCCCAGCCGGGAAAAGGCCTCCACAATCTCAACCTCGGTGAATTCCCCGGGGGTCCGAACCACCACGGATCGCTCCTCGATGTGAACCTCGTCCCAGGCTATGCCAAGATCAAAGAGACACCCCTTGATGAGGAGTTCATCGATGAGCGCGCGTTCATACGGGGTATGTGCTTCCCTTCCTGACTCCCGCTTTTTCAGGGCCCAGTCCGCCAGAATGGCACCACACACGAGCACGACCAGGACACCGCTGATGATGAGGATACTGGTTGAAGAGCGTTTCTTCCTCATGTATCCCTGATCGTCCGCCCGAAGACCTCCCACGACTTGAGGAGATCCAGGCCATATTTCAGCTGGTTGTCATTTTCGAGCATCGTCTTCACCTCCGAAACGGTGGAGTCGCCTTCTTCGGGCTCGAGGTGCAGTTTCAGATCTTTTTCACGGATAAAGGTCTGGGTCAGCGGGTCATCCTTTGCCGGAACAACCTGTTCGATCCAGATGTCCGGATCGATCCCCTTTGCCTGGATGGATCTCCCCGAGGGTGTGTAGTATCTCGCAACGGTAAGCTTCAGTGCGGAACCATCGTTCAGGGGGCGGATCGTCTGTACCGATGCCTTCCCGAAACTCCTCACCCCCACGACCAAAGCCCGTCCGTTGTCCTGGAGGGCCCCGGAAACTATCTCTGCAGCACTGGCAGATCCACCGTTGATGAGGACCACCAGGGAAAACCCCGTGAAGGATCCTTCGGCATGGGCGAAATATTCCGTCTTGTCGTCGGGGGTCTTTCCATCGGTATAGACAATCATTCCGTCGCTGAGGAAGAGATCGCTCACGGCAATGGCCTGCTCGAGCAAGCCCCCGGGATTATAGCGCAGATCCAGAATCAGTCCCTTGAGTGTTCCCATATCCCTGAGTGCATCCTGGACGGCCTCTGCGGTATCCACCTGGAAATTGCGCACCTTGATATAGCCGTAGCCCGGCTCGAGCATCTGGAATTTGGCGCTCTCGATATGGATGATCGCCCGTGTGAGGGTTACCTCGAAGGGCTTCTCCTCCGTCTCCCGTGATATCGTGATGGTCACCTTCGTTCCCTTCGGTCCCCTCAGGAGTTTGACGGCCTCCTGCAGGGTCATGTCCGTGGTGGACGTTTCCCCGATCTTGAGGACCCTGTCCCCCGGAAGGATCCCTGCCTCGAATGCGGGGGTTCCCTCGATGGGGGAGATGACCGTCAGAATATTGTCACGAAGGCCGATCTCAATACCGAGCCCGCCGAAGGTCCCCGTGGTACTGATCTGCATCTCACGGTATTCTTCCCTGCTCAGGTAGCTCGAGTGGGGATCCAGCACCGAGGTCATCCCCCGGATCGCCCCCTCGATGAGTTTCGTGGCGGGGACATCTTCGACATAATTCTTCTGGATGATATCGAGACAGTCAGAGAACTTTTGAAGTTCTCTGTACACGCTCGACGTTTCCGCATTGAGGATCTTGGTGGAGTGCAGGAAAAAGACGGCAAGACTGAAGGCAAAAACAACTATTCCCAGCACGATGATCTTGTTAGTTTTCATAGGTACCTCTAAGAGTGTCTTCGATAGCGTTCTTATCGTTCTATAGCACAGATAACCTGAGCACGAAACACCAACTACGTCAGTCCCCGAGGAGCCACTTCATCGGGTCCTGGGGTTTGTCCCTGAAGCGTATCTCGAAGTGCAGCATCGGAGAGGCGGCATCCCCGCTCTGCCCCAGCACGGCGATGGGGTCTCCTTCCACAACATCCTGCCCGGGGGGGATGAGTGCATCCTGCAGATGTCCGTATATCGAGTAATATCCGTTGCCATGATCCAGGATCATGGTGTTGCCCAAACTGGCGATCCAGTTGAAGAACACGACTTTTCCCGGGAAGATGCTGTGTATGAGGGATCCTTCGAGCGCCATGATATCGATACCGTTGGACATCTGCTCAAACCCCCCCTGCGTGTATTTTCCGAACGCTCTGAGCACCTTTCCCTTCACGGGCCAGGGCAGGACCCCCTTTTTCAGCATGATCCCTGTTCTTGACTCCGGGCTTCGCGCATCGAGTCGTTCGAGCAGCCGCTTCATCTCTTCGGAGTAACTTTTCGATTCTCTGCTCAGCGATGCCAGGAGCCTCTCCTTCCTCTCCCGCTGAGCGTGGAGGGACTGCATTTTTTTCTCGAGATCCTTCAGGTTCCCGCTCTGCTCTTCCATGGCGCGGTCGAGGCGCTGTCTGGCATCAACGAGCTGACCTTCCAGGTCCTGAATATGTTCCAGTTCCGAGAGGTAATGGCCCATTATGGCCTGGACGTATCCCGCGTATTCGGCACGGGAACAGGCGATGTTCACCATGTCGATAAACGAGCCCTTGTAGAGGCTTACCCACATCTGATCGATGTGCCCCCGGGAGCGTTCTATTTGTTCCCGCAGGCCATCGATCTGTTCCTGAGAGGAGCCTATCGAAGCGGTGGTCTTGGTAATGTCTGCTCGCACCCTGGCGATCGCATGGTGCAGTGAGGAAATCTTCCTGTCGATGACCTTCATCTCTTTTACCTGGGACTTTCTCTGTGACTCAACGGCCTTGAGCTTGTTCTCGAGGGCTTCGATCAACCCGGTATCGTCAGCGTTGCCAGAAAGCAGGCCAAGGAGGGAAAAAATCACCGTGAACCAGAGCACTCTACCCATAGATGCTCTTTCTCAAGGCCAGTACGGCCCCGGCCAGGCTGCACAGACAGGCAAAGGACATGACCCCGACGACATGGATCAGAGATACCTCGGGGATCAGTTCTGCACACAGATCAGATCGGGCGTGGAGATAGGTAATGAAGAGGTCCACGCCCGCAAGAGCCAGGGCTGCTCCGACCAGTGCCTGCATTCCTGCCTCGAGGAGGTACGGGGCATAGAGATAGCTGTCCCGGGCCCCCAGGATCGTGAGGACCTCGATCTCCTGGCGCCTCAAGATGATGCCTACCCGGACGGAAAGAAAGATGACGAGGCTCAGGCAGACGATGACCACGGCGGAGATTACCACGGAGCTTGCCAGGATCGTCCGGAATGCCCCTGCGATAGAGGCGAGAATCCCCCTGTGATACCGCACGTCGCCGACACCGGGAATCTTTTCGACGGCTGCTGCAATACGTGCAATCTCACCTTCGTGCTGCGGCTTTATCTTGATCTCCAGAGCATTGGGAAGGACGGAGGGATCAAGGCCGTCTGTCAGAGAACTGCCCGGTCCGAGCCATTCACGAATCCGTTGAAGTCCTTCTTCCCTGGGGATGGATACCATTCCAGATATCTCCGGCAGTTCAGCGATCTTCTCCCGTATCACCTGGGCAGATTCCTGTTCCACCGTATCGGAGAGGTAGGCCACCATGGATCCCGTCGTCCCGGGAAGAAGGGTCGTTCTTCCCGCAATGAGCACCGCGAAGATCACCAGCAGGAGCTGGGTCAGGGCAAACCAGCACGCCACCAGGGTAAGGAGACTCCCCCATGGCCGGAGGGAAATGCCCCTGCCGATGAGTCTGAGGCTGTGCGCAATCATCATCACGTTCCGTCCTTTTCCGAGATCAAAACTCCCCTTTCGAGACGGAGAACCCGTACGTAATCCAGAAGGGGATCTTCCCTGTGGCTGGCGAGGACAATTGTCATCCCCTTCTTGTGAAGCTTGAAAAACATGTTCATCATGTAACGCGTCATCTCATCATCGAGACTTCCGAAGGGTTCATCCGCCAGGAGAAGATCAGGATCCCCGATAATTGCCCTGACCAGCGCCAGTCGCTGTCGCTCACCACCGGAGAGATTCCCTGCCCGTTCATAGACCTTGTGCTGGAGGCCCACCCACTTGAGCATTCTCCAGACACGACTCCGGATAGCCACGTGGGATTTTCCCTGGATCTCGAGAATACTGGCTGCGTTGCTGTACACGGTCCAATCATCGATGAGCCGGAAGTCCTGAAACACGAATCCCGTATGCCGCCTGAGAGCCTGCCTCTGTGATCTCTCAAGGATCTCGACATTCCTGTTTTTCACATATACCGAGCCCTGCGACGGATGTTCCAGACCGAAGATCAGCTTGAGCAGCGTGCTCTTTCCCGCTCCTGAAGGACCCAGGAGAAAGCAGAATTCGCCCTTTTCCACGTGCAGGGAAACATCCCTGAGGGCATGTACGGTTTCGTGGTAGACCTTGCTTACGTTATCGAGGATAATCATCTTCAGCCCGAGGCATGTTCACCTGGCCTGGGGTTTCGTCCCTGAAGGATCCCCTGGAACCGCTCCTTCTCACTCCCTGTTTCATGATTTTCTTACCTGGGGCACCCAAAGCCTTTTCCCGTGATCCCCCCGGGCAGTCTCTCATGGGCACGCCTCTCCGTCCTGTCCAGGCTCACTGGAACCTTTCCCTGAGGGACATGAGCAGATCGATGTCTGCGGAAATATAGTCACAGTTCCGTGCCAGGGCAGGATTTCCCTCAGAAAGAGACGCACACTCAACCATGAGGTGCCTCAGCTCCGAGATCTCCCGATCGATGAGGGACAGGAGCCTGGATACGTGAATCTCTTCGATGAGTATGCTCTCTTGTTCATCGGAGCCGCTCTCGTAATCGGACGAACCTCCCTTTCTCGAAGAAAGGATCTCCAGAAGTTCTTCCGGGCTCATCTCGAAGGCATCGGAAAGTTTTGAAATCACCTTTCTGCCTGGCCTCCTTGGTGGGGTGTGCTCATACAGAGAGATGGTCTTCAGGGAAACCCCGCTTATGGAGGCAAGCTGCTCCATGGTCAGTCCCTTGGCTTTTCGTAATTCCCTCAGGCTCTTCACAAGAACACTCCCGCTCATCGGTTTTCTCTTACACAATCATTCCTGTGTTTGTTTCTGACATAAATTTTCAAGCATGTATAGTTTAAATATCTCTTAAACCTGCTCTCACGCAGGCTGTTCCAGAGTTCTGTCCGTCACCGCAGTACCACCGGCAGGAAGCATCATGGGGGGGGTCTGGTACGATTTTCGCAGAAGACCTCCCATGGCCAAAGAGAACGAGAGCGGTCAGGAGCGATCTGAACAGCCTACCACGAAACGGATACAGGAATCCCGGGAGAAAGGCCAAGTATGCAAAAGCGTTGAGGTTTCCACCTCTCTGTTGTTCCTGGGCACCCTTATTTCCTTCTATTTCTACTTCCCTGTCGTGGCATCGAAACTCGAGGCTCTTGTAAGCTCTTACCTGCAGAACACCTCGGCGTGGGACGGCTCCTCAGAAGAGCTCGTCACCATTTTTCAGAAGGCCATCATCAATCTCGGCATCATCGTCATACCCCTTCTGGTGGTGTTCCTTGCCATCGGCGTTGCGTCAAATTTCATTCAAATCGGGGTCATCTTCAGCGGTGAACCCATAAAACCAAAGCTCTCAAAGATCAACCCGATCAAGGGGTTCAAAAACAAGTTCTTCTCGATCAGAAGCCTTCAAACGCTGATTAAAACCATCCTAATCCTCCTGGTCATCGGGTTTGCATCCTACCGAGCCATCAGGAGAGAACTCCCGGTCTTTCCACCCCTCATCGATCATGACACCAGCGTCATTGTATTGACATATTTTCGCTCGATCCTCCACCTCCTGTGGGACGTCCTGTGGGTGTTCATCATCATTGCCATCGCCGATTATACGTTTCAGAAATGGCAACATACGAAAGATTTAATGATGTCAAAGCAGGAAGTGAGGGATGAAATGAAGCACATCGAGGGAAATCCCCTCATCAAGAGCAGAATCCGCTCAATTCAGCTCCATATGGCCAGGAGAAGGATGATGAGAGAGGTCCCCAAGGCCGATGTGGTCATCACCAACCCCACGCACCTGGCAGTGGCCTTGCACTATGAACGGGGCAAGATGATAGCGCCGGTTGTTCTGGCAAAAGGAGCAGGAGTGGTCGCAGAGAAAATCAAGAGCATTGCCCGTTCTTCTTCCGTTCCCATCGTGGAAAACAAACCCTTGGCCCGTGCGCTCTTTACGAGCGTGAATATCGGCGAAAGTATTCCCGAGCAGTGGTATAAGTCCGTCGCGGAGGTGCTCGCATACGTCTACCGTCTCAAGGAAGGAGTGCGATAAATGGAACGGAACCTCCCCGTTCAGCTGCCCTTTTCCCGTCATATCGCCAGCGACCTCTTCATGGCCATCGGGGTCCTCACCGTTCTCTTCATCGTCCTTATTCCGCTGCCGACCTTTTTCCTCGATATTCTCCTGACCTTCAGCATCACCATCGGGATCATCATCCTCATGGTGAGCATGTATACCACCAACCCGCTGAATTTTTCAGTGTTCCCCTCCCTGCTGCTGGTGGTCACCCTGTACCGCCTCGCACTCAACATCGCTTCCACTCGGATCATTCTGCTCCACGGGTCCGAGGGGGAACTCGCGGCAGGCAGAGTGATCAACACCTTCGGTCAGTTCGTTGTGGGGGGCAGTTACGTGGTTGGTCTCGTGGTCTTTTCCATCTTCGTGCTCATCAATTTCGTCGTCATCACCAAGGGTGCAACCCGTATCGGTGAAGTCACGGCACGGTTCACCCTGGATGCCATGCCGGGCAAGCAGATGGCTATTGATGCAGACCTGAATTCGGGGATGATCACCGAGGAACAGGCGAGAAAACGCCGGGAGCACATCGGCAGAGAAGCGGAATTCTACGGGGCCATGGATGGCGCCACGAAATTCGTTCGGGGTGACGCCATTGCAGGAATCGTCATCACCTTCATCAATATCATCGGGGGCATCATCATCGGCGTCATGCAGAACGACATGGCCTTCAAAGACGCACTGACCACCTACACCACCCTGACCATCGGCGACGGGCTCGTTTCCCAGATCCCGGCGCTCATCATATCCTCTGCAGCCGGCATCGTGGTGACCCAGTCCGCGGCAGACAAGTCCATCGGAATGCAGCTCTCAGAGCAGCTCTCCTTTCAGCCCATGGCCCTGTTTACCGCTGCAGGGATCATCTTCTGCTTCGGACTGGTGCCCGGGATGCCGCACCTCGCTTTTCTGTCCATCGCTTCGCTCATGGGCGTCATCGGGTGGATCAGTCTGAGGTACAAGCAGGCGGAGGAGGAGGAAGAGGAACCCCAGGCCGCTGAAGAGGTGTCTCCCGAAAGCCTGCTTCCCGTGGATCTCCTCGAGTTTGAAGTCGGGTATGCCCTCATCCCGCTGGTGGATATCTCCCAGGGGGGGGAATTGCTCACCCGAATCAAGGGAATGAGACGAACGGTAGCCGGAGACCTCGGAATCATCGTCCCTCCCATTCATGTTCGAGACAACCTGGAGCTCAAACCCAACGAGTACAAGCTCATGCTCAAAGGCTCCGAGATCGCCCGATCGGAGGCGATGCCCGACCGCCTCCTGGTCCTGAACCCAGAGGAACTGGAGACAGACATCCCGGGTATTCCCTTCAAGGAACCGGCCTTCGGCCTCCCTGCACTCTGGATCAAGAAGGCGGACAGCGAGCGAGCTCAGCTTGCGGGATTGACCGTTGTGGACTGCGCCACCGTGATCGCCACCCATCTCACAGAAGCCATCAAGAGAAACGCCCACGATCTCCTGGGAAGGCAGGAACTCCAGTCCATCCTTGATACCGTGTCAAGAACCCACCCCAAGGTGGTTGAAGAACTCATACCCGTGATCCTGCCCGCGGGAATCGTGCTGCGTGTTCTGAGGAACCTCCTCAAGGAAAAGGTCTCCATCAAGAATATCCTGACCATCCTGGAGACCCTCGCAGACTTCGGTCCCATGACCAAGGATCCCGATATTTTGACGGAATATGTCAGACAAGCCCTCATGCGTATTATCAGCGTCCCCTACATTCAGAAGAACACGATTTCCGTTCTGGCCCTGGATCCTTCTCTGGACGGCCTCATCTCGAACTCGGTTCAGCACACCGAACATGGTTCATATCTTGCATTAGATCCGGACAAATCACAGAAAATACTCATGACATTGAACAAGGAGGTGCACAACGTGGGCAAACAAGGAGTGGTTCCCGTCCTGCTCACATCACCTGTCAGCAGGGCATACGTCAAACGGCTTTCCGAACGCTACATGCCCGACCTCGTTGTGCTCTCACATAATGAAATCCCACCCGAGGTTACCATTAAGAATGTGGGGATGGTGAGAATCGATGCAAATTAAGACCTACACCGCTCAGTCCATGAGAGATGCCCTTTCGCAGGTGAAGAACGAGCTTGGCCGTGATGCCGTCATCATCTCCACCAGAGAGGTCAAGGACGGACGTTTCGGTATTCTGTCTCAACCGATGATCGAGATCATCGCCGCCGTTGATTATGACAAAGGGCTCTACAACACCCATGCCTGCGATCCTCGATCCCCTTCCCACAGGACGGGTTACCAGACGGACCCGCTCCCCGAGGGAGACGATCAGATCGGCATCTCCGGCGAGATCATCGAACTCAAGAAGATGATGAGAGAACTCATTGCCGCCTCTGGTCCTGGGGCACAGAAAACCAACCCCCTCAGGGACCGGCTGATCTCCCGCGGGATCAGGCAATCGCTGGTGGACCTCATCCTGAGAAAGCTCGGTAAGACAACGGACATGGCCTCCGTCAAGGATATCCTTTCCAAGCTCATCCGAACCATGGAGGTGCCCCGGGATCCTGTCTGGGTGTTTCTCGGAACCACCGGCGTGGGCAAGACAACGACCATGGCAAAGATCGCCGCATCGTCCGTGTTCAACGAGTCAAAACGTGTGGCCATCATCACCCTGGACACCTACCGGATCGGTGCCGTGGACCAGGGGAAGATCTACGCGAAGATACTGAACATTCCCTTCTTCTCCGTCACTACCCCCAGCGAGTTCAAAGGCACCCTCTCCCGCCTGAAGGATATGGACAGAATTCTCGTGGACACCATGGGCAGATCAGCACTGTGCGATGAGTACATCACCGGGCTCTCAGACTACTTCACAGGGGTTGCCGCATGCAAGATCCTTCTCATGCCGGTGGCCACCAGGGACAGGGAGATGGACATCACCATGAAAAGCTTTTCCAGGCTCGACATCAGGAGCATGATCTTCACCAAGGCAGACGAGGCGGCAACCTTCGGTTCACTGATCACCCACAACCTTCTCTTCCGTATCCCCATATCCTACCTCACCACGGGGCAGCGGGTGCCGGAGGATATCGAGCCTGCGACAACATCGAACATTATCACGTTGTCTCTGGGAGAAACGGCATGAAGGATCAGGCCCATACCTTGAGAAAACTCTTTGAAAAGGGAACTGCTCACCCCCAGCCGAAGGTGCTGTCCGTGACATCGGGGAAAGGTGGCGTGGGAAAAACCACCCTGGTCATCAACATGGCGATCATGCTCGCCAGTAAGGGGCATCGCGTTCTGGTCTTCGATGCCGACCTGGGACTTGCAAACGTGGACGTGATGCTGGGCCTGACACCGAAGCGCACCATCAAGCATGTCCTCGACGGGCAGTGTCCACTCGAAGACATCATGGTAAAAGGACCCGAGGGGATCCAAGTCATCCCCGCCTCCTCAGGCATCCAGGAACTGGTCGACCTCAGTCCTCAGCAGCAGCTCAGCCTGATGAACTCTCTGGACTACTTCAATCACGATATCGACTACATGATCATCGATACCGGGGCCGGCATCTCCAGGAATGTGATGTACTTCAATGCCGCGGCTCAGCGTGTGATCGTGGTGGTCAGCGCTGAACCCACCTCGATTACCGATGCGTATGCACTCATCAAGGTACTGTGGAAAAAGCATGGGGTGAAGCAGTTCGACCTCATCGTGAACAATGTCATATCCAAGATGGAGGGAGATCAGGTGGCAGGGAAACTGATGATGGTATGTGAGAGGTTTTTGGGGGACGTCGCCCTGGAGATGCTCGGTTCAGTACCGCATGACGAGACCATCACCGAGTGCATCAAGGGGCAGAAGGCATTTGTCGGGGTCAACCCGAACGGAGAGACGGCGCTGCGACTGGGGCGTATCGTAAAGCGCCTTGAAAAATCCTCCCGCCTTCAGACGAATGGAAATCTTCAGTTCTTCTTGAGAAGAATGCTGTTACACCAGATGAAAGGGTCGGATCATGCAGGATATCGCATACACGGAACTTACTGAGGCGCAGAAGCTCAACCCCAAGGTCAGGGCAAAGATCATCGGCGAGTTTTCTCCGCTGATCAAGTATATCGCATCCCGTATAGCCCTTCGCCTCCCGCCGCACATCGACCTGAACGATCTGATCAATGCCGGTGTAATCGGACTGATGGATGCCATAGAAAAGTTCGATTCGAGCAAGCAGATCAAGTTTAAAACCTACGCGGAGTTCAGGATCCGCGGTGCGATCCTCGATGAACTCAGGTCCATGGACTGGGTGCCCCGATCCATCAGGCAGAAGGCGAGGAAGGTCGAAGACGCCTATACGAGACTGGAGTTCCAGTTGGGACGGCCGGCCAGTGACGAAGAGGTGGCACAGGAGATGAATATCGACCTGGAGTCGTTCTACAAACTCCTCTCCGAAACCTCCTCTGTTTCACTGCTGAGCCTCGATGACCTCGGCGAAGACGATACGGACATGTCCAAACGAAATATCCTGGAATTCATCATTCAGGACGAGAAGGAATGGCCCTCCCACAAACTGCGCTATGCAGAAATCAGGGAGATGGTGGTCAAAACGATTATCTCACTACCCGAAAAGGAGCGCATGGTGATCTCGCTGTACTATTACGATGAACTCACCATGAAGGAAATCGGCAACGTACTGAAGTTCACGGAATCCAGGGTGTCTCAGATCCATACCAAGGCGATTCTGAGGCTCCGCTCAAAGATGCAAAAAATCTTTAAGGAGGTCGCCGTCGTCTAGAGATAGCGAGGCAAGAGTTCGATGAACAGGAGAAGGACACGGAGGATGTATGGCTCTTGATAAGACTATGAAGGTGCTCGTTGTTGATGATTTCTCCACCATGAGAAGGATCGTGAGAAACATCCTCAGACAGCTCAACTTCACCAATATCATCGAGGCTGACGACGGATCGACAGCCCTTGAGATCCTCCAGAGGGAAAAGATCGCCATGGTGATATCCGACTGGAACATGCCCAAGATGACCGGCCTTGAACTCCTGAAGGTCATGAAGGCTGATGATGCCCTGAGGCCCATTCCCTTCCTCATGGTCACGGCTGAGGCCCAGCAGGAGAACATCATCGAGGCCGTGAAATCCGGTGTGAACAACTATATCGTCAAGCCCTTCACCGCCGAAACCTTGAGCCAGAAGATCAACCAGCTCTTCAGCTCGTGAGGGAAGACCGTGTCTGAACGCTCCGGCAAGAAGGCCGATCTCGACAAAGAAGGCATTCCCCTCGATCCCGCCTCGAAGGACGCTCTCGACACGGAGGGGATCAGGCACGAAGAGAACGCACCCGATCCGCAGAGAGATCCTCAGGAACCATCGTCCACGTTTTTCCGGAGAACTCAGTTCAGAAGCCGTACTGTGGTGATGTCGCTCCTGGGCCTTTCCGGCTTCATTGCCGTTATCGCCGGGACCATTCTGTTCATGCGTCTCCCACCCGGGAACGGTCCCGTTGAAGAGCCACCGGTTCCTGTCTTCCAGAGAATCCCCCACTGGCAGAAGGAGGTCGTCCTTGACCCTTTCGTGATCCTCACCGAACCCAGGAACGAGAATTCAGGGATCGGGGTGCTCATTGCCCAGGTGAGTCTCCAGACAGACCTCGAGAGAGAGTCGAACGTATACAGCAGACTATTCGACCTGCGCAGCCTCATCTACACGCGGCTTTCCGAAAACAGCACCCTGTATTCAAAGAACGAACTCACAGACATGCTCCGGCGTGACCTGCAGCAGTACCACATCCGAGATGTCGCATTCATCCAGTTTGACATGCACTGAACAGGTCCGCGCGATGAAGAGAGAGGGTACGTGAGGGAAGCACTCCCCACCCTGAAGGAGCAGTCAGGAATAGAATCATGGACAGTTCGATGATGGATGACAAGGTGACGTCACACGACCCTGCCGAGCGTCGTGAAGCCGCACTAGTGCTTGCCGGCCAGGGGAACGAGGAGGCCATAGATCGGCTGGTCGGGCTCCTCGAGGATTCGAACAGCGGGGTCAGGGATGCAGCGTTCAACGGACTGCTCCTGCTGGGAGGAAGATCGACCGTCGAGAGGCTCGTACCGCTCCTCTCCAGACAGGAGATCTCGGTGCGGAACTCGGCCATGGATCTCCTCAGAAAGGTTGGAGAGGACGGATTGGATATCCTGCATTTCCACGCATCTCACAGCAATGACAATGTCCGTCTCTTCATCTGTGATATCCTGGGCAGTATCGCCAGAGCTGAAAGTCTCGACACCCTCATGAAAGGCCTCTCGGATGAAAATCCCAACGTGAGGAATGCCTGTGTCATCTCACTGGGGGTGCTCGGTGATCCGAAGGCCCTCCCAATCCTGGAACCCATGCTCTCTGAGAACGATGAGCACGAGTGGATACGCTTTTCCGTGATCGAGGCCCTGGCGAAGATCCCCCACGGTGACGCGGTGGATTTTCTCGTGGACGAACTCGAACGGCGATCAGACGATGAAATGTCAGTCCTTGCCATCCTCGAGGCTCTTGGGAACGCGCGTTCTCCACAGAGCCTACCGGTCCTTACATCCATGCTCAGAGACGCCGCGGAGGGTCTTCAGTCAGCCCTCGTCTCTACGATCCTCACCATTCTCCCCGCCCATGACATCGTGACCCTTGGTGTAGCGGAACGAACACTCATCAAAACGCGTGTTGAAACCCTCCTCCTGTCCGCGGAGGATGAACCTCTCCTGACATTTCTCGCAGCACTCTGTGTCATCGGAGATACAGAGACGATACCGGTTCTGATTGAGCTTGCCTCTCAAAGAGAACCCGATACCCAGCCGAGGCAGTGGGATGCCATTCGTTCGACCCTCGTCGCACTGAATTCACCCGTCATGATGCTGGAACTGCTCGATCATCAGGAAAAGCTCCAGATTCTCGCAGCGGAGGTCCTCGCTCAGTGCGGGGGTGAAGAGGAGGCCCGACGTATTGCACAACGGGTCCCTTCAGCACACGGGTATGCAAAACGCTCCCTGGTAGATGCCCTTGCACGGATCGGCGGCCCATCTCACCGTGACTTGTTCGTGACTCTGCTGGACGATGATGACGGGCATGTCATCACTGCGGCACTTCGTGCGCTCAGTGTTTTCGGAACAGCCGAAGACAGCATTCAAATTTCAGTGCTCCTTTCCCACCGGTACCCCGACGTACGGGCTGCGGCACTGAATGCCGTCGCAAAAATAGGTGGCGAGACTGCTCAGGGGATTTTCATGTCCCTGATCAGGGGAACAACCTCCGAAGAGAGAGTCACTGGGTTACAAGGGCTGTACACGATGCAGAGCCCCCTGCTTAAGGACGCAGCCGTACGGCTCTCCACGGATCACGACCCCGGGGTGCGTGCTGCGTCAGTACGAGCGATCCGGGACAATACCCTCGATGTGGGCAGAGATCTCATCCTCTCCTTTCTCGGAGATGACCATGCTCCGGTCCGCCAGATGGCCCTCGACCTCATAGGAGCACGAAAAATCAACGAGTTGCGTGCCTGTCTTGACGAAGCGGCCGACTCGTCCTCCCTGCGGGATGCATCCCATGCGCTGGAGTCCCTGGGGCAGTTCAGGGATGAGGATGCAAAAAGGAAGCTCCTGGAGGTGCTGGGAACCGGATCGGAGTTCTTGAGAATAACGGCGGCAAAATCCCTCGGAAGGTGGGAAGACGCATCGTTGGTCCGCGAACTCGAACTCTACGCCGACGATGACAATCTCGATGTTGCCCGGGCTGTTTCCGAGGCAATCGACAGGCTGCAGGGGGTGTCATTCTGAGATGAGAAAAGACATTTTCGAACGGATCAGAACCATAGAAGATCTGCCGACTCTCCCTTCCGTGGCCACCGAGGTTCTCTCCCTCGCCCAGTCTCCCGAGGTTTCCATCAGGCAGCTATCCGAGACCATCCACCAGGACCCTCCGCTGGCGACCAAGGTGCTGAAAATGGCAAACTCGGTGTTCTACCGCAGGAGTCCTCAACCCGTTGATACGCTGCACAACGCAATCATTCTCATGGGCTTGACCCAGATCATCAACATCACCACCTCCATCTCCATCATGTCCTCCCTTCCCCGGGACAGCAGCGAAGAAGAATCCATCAGAAAGCATTACTGGAATCATTCTGTTGCAACAGGTCTCATCGCCAGAATCCTTGACAGGAAACTCGGCATGAGGTCCAAGGGGCGGGAGTTTGTCGGTGGCCTGCTCCATGACATCGGAAAGATCATCCTGGACGCGTATTTTCACGAAGACTTCATGGAGGCCCACACCCTGTCCATTGCGCAGCATCGATCCATCCATCAGATCGAGAAAGAGGTCTGCGGAACCACCCACATGGACATAGGGTTCTACCTGGCACAGAAATGGAACCTTCCTCCCTACCTCTCAGACATCATCCTGTGGCACCACACCCCTTCGAAGGCATCCTTTCCTGACATCACCTCGCTGATATCCATTGCAAATCAGCTCGCCAAGGCAAAGGAGCTTTCCTGCGGGGGGGACAGCATGTCTTTCATCCTGAGCGACGAGGACTCCTGGAACATCCTCAAGGAACGAGGATACCCGGTGGATGACCTCGATCTCGAGAGAATCACCTTCGAAATGGACGCCCTGGGAGACGAAGTGACACACTACATCTCCACCGTGAGTGATTCGACCCCGACGGAGTGACGTGATGATTGAAGCCAGGAGCGCTCCCCCTCAGATGATGACTGACGAGATCTTCAAACTTCTGCGGGATTTCATCTACGAAACCTCCGGCATCTTTTTTGCCGATGACAAGAAGTCTCAACTGGAGAACAGGCTCCTGCTGCGGTTGAAGGCACACAACCTCAACGAGTTTGACAAGTACTACTACCTGCTCAAGTACGACCCCGATTCCGGCGGAGAACTCAGGGCGCTGTTCGATTCCGTGACAACCAACGAAACCAGCTTCTTCAGGAACCCCACACAGATTCAGGCCCTCCAGGAACAGGTTCTCCCCGAAACCCTGGCGAAGAAACAGATGGCCGGTGAGTCACGCCTGAGACTCTGGTCCGCCGGGTGCTCCACCGGTGATGAACCGTACACGCTGGCCATCGTCGTCACTGAGGTTCTCAAGGAGTCCATCCCGTCCTGGGAAGTGAAGATCGTGGCGAGCGACATCTCCGAAAAGGCGCTGCGTTCCGCCGGTGCAGCTCAGTACAATGAATACACCCTCAGACTGGTTCCACAGACCATCAAGGAGCAGTACTTCACCCCCAACGGAGACGGACTGTACACCGTCTCCGATGACATCAGGTCTCTTGTAGAGCCCGGATACCTGAACTTTGCGGATGCACGACGTGTCGAACTCATGAGGGGCTTCGACATCATCTTCTGCAGAAACGTCCTGATCTACTTCGATGATGATCTCCGGAGACGCTTCGTCTCCCAGCTCTATGACAACCTCAATCCCGGGGGATATCTGTTCATCGGCCACGCAGAATCCCTCCACAACATTTCGAGTGCCTTCAAGCTCGTCCATTTTCCCGGAGCACTGGCCTACAAGAAGGATTAGAGGCACGTTTATGCACAAAATCCTGATCGTGGATGATTCTCCGACGGCACGAAAATTCCTGGTCCTTGCCCTGAGACCGAAAAATTTCCAGTGCATCGAGGCCTCAGATGGATTTGAAGCCCTCGAGAAACTTGCCATGGATTCCGACATCTCGCTGGTAATCTCAGATCTGAACATGCCCAACATGGACGGGATCGAGTTCATCGGCACACTCAGGAAGGACCCACAGTACCGTGATCTTCCTGTCATCATGCTCACCACCGAGGCGAGCACTGAAAACAAACGGCTCGTTTACGAGGCGGGGGCAAACCTCTACCTGGTGAAACCTTCACCGGCCCATGTCATCCTCTTCAAGGTTCAGAGCCTGCTTGAAACCCCCTGATGACAAGACTGCCGTTTCAGGGTGTGCCCTCTTCCTGATCATCGGTAACCGGAGGCGTTCCTCTGGGAGAAAGATCCACGGGTACCGGTATGGGGAGTTCCTTGCCCTGGAGGGGTGAAACGAGGCCCTTGAGTCGGTGGGCACTGGGCTGTACCCGAGTCTCCCAGGAACCGAGGGCAGCGTTATACGCCTGGGTTGTCTTCAGGATTCCTTCTCCGATCTTTGCCAGGTGGCGTACCATGACACTCACCCGTTCATAGAGCTCGAGGCCCGTTTCCCAGACTTCCCGGGCATTTTCAGAAATCAGGTTCTGCTGCCAGACTGCGGCGATGGTACGAAGCAGAGCGATCAGGGTTGTGGGTGTGGAAATAATGACCCGTCTGGCGATGCCGTCCTCGATAAGGCTCTGATCGTGCTCCAACGCTGCGCTGAAAAAAGACTCACCCGGGAGGAAGAGCACGACGAAGTCGGGGCTCTGATCAAACTGCTTCCAGTAGTCTCTCGAGGCCAGGGAGATCATGTGAGATCTCACCGCCTGGGCATGCCTGGTGAAAGAAGCCTTCCTGACCTCCTCATCATCACTCTCGAAGGCGTCCATGTACGAGCGCAGGGGAACCTTGGCATCAATGATCACCTGACGCCCCTGGGGGAGCTTCACGATCATGTCCGGTCGCTTGAGCCCGGTTTCGGTAAGCGTCGACGGCTGTTCCACAAAATCACAGTGGCTGGACATGCCGGAAATCTCGACGACCCGCTTCAACGTGATCTCTCCCCACCTGCCCCGCACCTGTGGTTCCCTCAGAGCACTCTGCAGCGAGCGGGTCTGATCCTTGAGCTGTTCCTGTGTGCGGACGAGCTCTTCCATGTGACGGGTGATGTCCCCGTAAGCCTGACTCCTGGATTTCTCCATCTCAAGGATCTGAACTTCATAGCGTTTCAGTGTCTCATCAAGAGGCTTTATGAGGGCATCAATGGCCTGCTTTCTCTTTTCGAGATCTCCCGTCATCTCCGAGGCGGTAATCTGGAGTGTTTTCTGGGCGAGCACGAGAAAGGACCTGTTGTTCTCGGAGAGGGCGTCCAGGGACAGCGCCTTGAACGTGTCGGTCAATTTCCGCGCAGATTCTTCGATGAGTGCCTTCTGCTCCGTGAGCCGGTGCTGGGTCTCTTCGAGTCTCGTTTCGAGACGGGCCCGGTCAATCCTGTCGTTTTCCAAGCGCTGCCTCAGATCATCTCGCTCTGTTTGCAGGAGCCTGTTCTGATCCTGCACCTGCGAGATGATCTGTTCAGCGTTCTTGCCTTCGGTTCGGGAGTACCCTCTGGCCCCTATCCACCCCAGGAGACAGCCCACGAGAAAGGCAGCACCCACGAGCACGTATTCCATGGTCTCACCTTCAATTTCATGGCATATTTATTCCACCATATCTGCCCGGCGAAGCAGTTTCAAGGTGTTTCGTCCGGTGGGGCCTCGGATGATCTGCTGTTCCGTCAGACGTCCCGGTGATAGGGATAGACCTCGCATTCGAGTGTGATGCTGTAGGCACCGCTCCTGGTTACGATGAGGTGATCGTGCACCGAGATCCCCAGGTTCGTACAGAGTTCCTTCAAGGTCCGGGTGAGTCTCTTGTCGTTTTCGGACGGAACGAGTGATCCCGAGGGGTGGTTGTGGACCAGGATAAGGGCTGTGGCATTCTTTTCCAGGGCGGTCTTGAGGATCTCCCGGGGGTAGACATGTGCCAGATCCACGGTTCCCTCTGCGATGATTTCCTTGTGAATGAGTACTCCGGCGGCATTGAGACAGAGCAGCATGAAGTGCTCTTTTTCCCGGCTGCCGATCTCTGCCCTGGTGTAGGCTATCACGCGTTCGGGACTGTTCAGGACATTCCCGTCCCTTGTTTCCATCTCGAGGTAACGCCTCATGCAGGCCTTCACGAGGACGAAAAGGGTCGAGGTATATTCACCGATTCCCCCGACCTGTTCTATCTCGGTACAGGAGGCATCGAGTACCCGGTGATACGAGCCGAACTGTCTGATGAGCGTTTTGGCCAGGGGTTTGGTATCTCTCCTCGGCAGCCCGTAGGCCAGCAGCATTTCCAGGAGCTCATCGTCTCGCAGGGACTCTCTTCCCGATGTTCTCAGCCGATCCCGCAGCCGTTTTCTGTGTCCTTCATAGTGGGGACGTGGATCTTTCACTGCCTTTCCTCCTGTCTACGACCCTTCGCAGGCGAGCCGGTAGAACGACCAGGGGAGAACCTCTCCAAGGTCCCGCCCTCTGAGGGCATAGAAGTCAGGGTTTTTTTGCCAGCTTCTCAACACTTCACGCCAGGGTCTGGTTTCATCGCGGGCAAAGGATTCGATGAGATCAAGCACCGTTCGATCCCCCCTGGAAAAGATCGCCTGGAGATATGCCCACTTCGGACCTTCGAAGCTCACCGTGATATTGCTGTGTTTCTTGAGTGCCCTGACGATCTTCTGGATGCTGGACCGTGCATCACCGGGAGAGATCATGACCTCCCGTTCGTAGCGCGTGTGGGGCTTGGGGACCAAGGTATTGAGGCTTACTGAAACGGTTCCCAGAGTTCTGTTGCCGCGTGACACGTGGATAAAGCTCTGCCTGATCCGCCTGATAAGATTGATGGTGGCGTCGATGTGGTGGTGTGTCTCTCCGGGAACGCCCACCATGAAGTACAGCTTGATGTCTCTGATGCCCGCAGAGATGAGGGAAGAGATGTCTTCGAGTATGGTCTGATCCGAGATGTGCTTTCCCATGGCATACCTGAGTTGTTCCGAACCCGTCTCCGGCGCCAGGGTCACGCCGTTGACCCGGGAAGTGGCGAGTGCTGTGATGAGCTCGTCACTGATCATCCCGAGCCTGAGCGATGGAGGCGAGATCTTCAACCCGCGCCCGGTGATCTCCGTGAAGATCTGCGGGGCCTCGGGGTGATTGTTCAATGAGGTACTCACCAGGCCGATTTTCAAACCGAAGGGCTCGGCCTTCTCCACTATTTCCACCAGGTTAGCCAGGGGTACTGGCCTGAAGGGGGCATAGATCTCGCGGGCCGTACAGAACCTGCAGCGAAAGGGACAACCACGTGCGGTCTCCACCATGAACATATCCCCGAACGTGGCCTGTTCTGCCACCACCGTTGTATGCGCAGGCACCTCGAGGGGATTCACGATGGAGAGTTCAGGTTTCGGACCTGCGAATCCAATGAGTTCATCACCCTCCAGGAGCGGATACGTTCGCGTCGGGATGTAGATCCCGGCATGCCCCGCGAGTCCATCGAAAATCTCGTCGTAGCTGCTGCTGTGCGTGTACACATCACGGAGAAGGTCCGGCAGGGGTTCACCGTCGCCGAGAAAAACGAGGTCGAACAGGTCTGCAACCGGCTCCGGGTTGAGGGTGAGCGCAGATCCTCCCCCGATCACGATGGGATGGCCGTTTCGCAAGGATGCGCGGGGCTGAATCCTGTTTCTCAGCATTACCCTGAGCATCTCAATCCAGTCAAGTTCGTAGGAACTGCTGAAGGCGATGATGGGAAACTCGCTCAAGGGTCTGCCTGTTTCCACGGAGCCGTCGATGTCGGTGAAAAATCGTTCGCACAGCATCCCCTGGTGTTCGTTGAAGAGCCGGTACATGGTCTGGAGCCCGAGGTTCGACATCCCGACCCGATAGGTGTTCGGGTAGACAAGGGCTATGTTGAGTCTCCCTCCGGGGTCTTTGCGAATTGATCCTCTCTCACTCAACATCTATGCCGAGGCCCTTGATCTTTCTGTGAAGATTGCTCCGCTCCATCCCGATGATATCCGCTGTCCTGGAGATGTTGTTCCCGTTCTCCCTGAGCTTGTGTTCGATGAAGAGCTTTTCGAATTCGGAGCGGGCATCTTTGAGTTCCTGGATGGTGATGAGCGTGTCGATCTCTGAAGTCTTCCTGGTACCCAGGGGCGGAATGTCTTCGGCTGTAATGGTGTTCCCGGAGGTCATGATAACCAGTCGTTCGATAATGTTCTTGAGCTCCCTCACATTGCCCGGCCAGTCGTGCTGCATGAGTCTCTTGATGGCTCCTTCGGTAATGGCCTTCTGCTCCCCATCCTTCTTCGACGAGTACCACTTGAGGAAGTATTCCACGAGCTCGGGGATATCTTCTTTCCGGTCTATGAGACGGGGAACCCGTATGGGAATGACATTGAGGCGGTAGTACAGGTCCTGCCTGAATCTTCCCTCCTGGATTTCATGCTCGAGGTTTTTGTTCGTCGCGGTGAGTACGCGGACATCCACCTGGATCGTCTGAGAACCCCCGACCCGTTCAAACCGCTGCTCCTGGAGAATGCGGAGAATCTTTGCCTGGGTGGACAGGCTCATGTCGCCGATTTCATCGAGAAACAGCGTCCCCATGTGGGCGAGGTCGAATTTCCCCCGCTTGCGTTCGATTGCACCCGTGAAAGAACCCTTCTCGTGGCCGAACAGCTCACTCTCGATGAGTTCTTCGGGAATCGCAGCGCAGTTCACTTCAATGAAGGGGTGCTGGCCGCGCTTGCTCTTCTTGTGGAGCCTGCGGGCAACGAGTTCCTTTCCGGTTCCGTTCTCTCCCAGGATGAGGATCCACGCATCCGTGGGCGCCGCCGTGTCGATCTGCTCCTTGAGCTTCCTGACAGCCGGAGAATTTCCGATGATCTCATCATCCTTCTCCGTCTTCATCCTCAACAGGGCGTTCTCCTCCTCCAGGGCCTTGAGGTGGAGGGTGTTGTTGATGGTAATGATGATCTTGTTCAGATCGAGGGGTTTTTCGATGAAATCAAGGGCTCCAAGCCTCGTGGCCCTGATGGCCGTATCGATGGAACCGTGGCCGGTCATGATGATCACCGGCATTGTGTATCCTGATTTCTTGAGCTCTTCGAGAATCTGCAGCCCATCCTTGCCGGGCATCCAGATATCAAGGAGCATGAGATCGATGTCGTGTTTTTCCACGATCTTCAGGGCATCTTCTCCCGTGGCTGCCGCCATGGTCTGGTACCCCTCGTCCTCAAGTCCGCCCTTGAGGGAAAACCTTATGTTCTCTTCGTCGTCCACGATGAGGATGTTCTGTTTCATTTCTACTCCTTCACGGGCAGTTCAATGGTGAATATGGTGCCTGTGGGCTCATTGTCCTTGACCCGTATGAACCCGTTGTGATCGGTGATGATCCGGTTCACGATGACCAGACCCAGACCAGTCCCCCCCCTCTTTGTGGAAAAATACGGTTCAAACAGGCGCTCCTTGAGATTCGGCGAGATCCCCGGGCCCGTGTCCATGATCTCCAGGGTGGCGATATGGACGTCGGGATCAAAGGATGTCCTGATGGTGACCTTCTTCGAATTTTTGTTCTCCATCACGGCAGTGGTAGCGTTCTCCAGGAGATTGCCGACGGCTCTGCTCATCTGCGAACTGTCTATTTCCACCCTGGGGAGGGATTCGTCCAGTTCCAGGAGAAACTCGATTTCCTGGTGGGCCTGCCGATAGAGCGCTGTGGCTTCGGTCACGACCTTGTTCAGGTTTCCCGGTACGGGCATGGAGGTAGGCATCTTCGCAAAGGCGGAAAATTCATTCACGAGCCGTTTCATCTCATCCACCTCGTTGATGATCACCCTCGTGCACTCGTCAAAGACCTGCGCATCCTCCCCGAGCATGTCGAGGTACCTGCGCCTGAGCCTCTGCGCAGAGAGTTGAATCGGAGTGAGGGGGTTCTTGACCTCGTGGGCGATGCGCCGTGCAACCTCCCTCCACGCTGCCATCCGCTGCATGCGCTGCATCTGCGTGAGGTCATCGAACACGATGACCATGCCCAGGTGTTCGTTCTTTTCGTCGTACATCAGAGAGGCGTGCGCCAACAGGGTCATCTTTCTTCCCTGGACCGCAACCGTCACCTGTCGCTGGGTGGAAAGAGCCTTGGATTTTTTGAGGGTATCGATGAGATCACTGACAAGGGGCTGGAGCTCTCCACTGATCACCTTGACATACGGTTTCCCCAGCGATGCGTCGGAATCGATGGCCAGCATGGTCTGGGCAGATGGATTGATCATGGAGATACAGTCGTCGCTCGTGATGGAAATGACGCCCGTCGAGATGTTGTTGAGCACTGTCTCGATGTACCGGTTCCGGTATGCCAGCTCGTTGTACGCGCTCTCGAGGTGTTTTCTCGATTCCGTGAGATCATGCACCATGGCATTGAAGTCCTGCACCAGGATACCCAGTTCATCGGTGGACTGCACATCGATGAAAAAATCGAGCTCTCCCCGTGAGATCCTCTGGGTTCCCTCCACCAGTTTCTCGATGGGATTGATGAGCCCTTTTGAGATGTTGAGCCCGAACCATACCGCTGAAAAAATCACCAGGAGCGTGACCGAGGTGAGGATGATGATGTAGTTTGTCCTGATGGGACCCTTGAGCCTGAGGCTCTGGATGTAGTTGTTGAACGTCGACTTGATGATGCCCAGTCTCCCGGAGAGGCTCTCGGGGATGTAGTAGTCGACGACGAGTACTCCCACCACATCCTTGGGATTGAACGAGGACTTGATGGGTACGATCCCTTCGATAATATCCGCCGTTCCGGTCCTCACCACGATGGGCATGGTTTTGCCTGACATCGCGGCCTGCACGAGTCTCGACTCAGGACTGGGCATGCTTTTCATCTCAATGTCCGGGGAAACGATCTTGACCAGTTCCTCTCCCTGGGATGAGAACACCACGACACCCGAAAGGCGGAACAGCGCCATTTTTTCTTCCAGGAGCGCCCTGAGGATATCCAGGCTGCCCTCCCTGAGGAGCCTGCGTTCAGTAATCTCTTCGGCAATGAAGCTCGCATAGTGGATGGCATCAGCAGACGCTTCTTTATAGTAGATGTTTGCAACGTTCATGGATTCTTCCAGGGCATTTTCAACCTCGGAAGAGAGCCAGCCTTCCATGCTCCGATTGAGAAACACAATGCTGGTGAAGAACAGCACCATGGTGGGGATAATGGTGAGCGTCACGAACAGGGCGACGAGTTTCGTTCTCAGCTTGGTACCCAGCACCCCCCTCTTTCTCTCCAGAAGGAGCTTTACGATGTTCCGCGTAACCAGGAAGATGACCAGGATGAGCAAAACCACATTGAGGCTTATGAGGGTGAATATCAGGACATTGCTCGATGGACCGATGTCGATGCTGCTGATATTGGTCCTCAGGACGCTGAGCACTATGATGACGCCCAGGATCACGGATATGATGATGGTCTCCCTGACTGTCTTGGACACGATCGACCTCCTATGCACCCATCAGACCCGCCTCGAGAATCTTCCCGGCGAGCCCGATGTGCAGGCCGTGATTTGCTTTGTAGGCGTGGATCCTGGCCTCGACAGGTCGCCCGAGAATCCACAGGTCTCCCAGGAGATCGAGGATCTTGTGCCTGACGAACTCCTCGGGAAACCTCAGCCCCTCGGGGTTGAGCACTTTGTGCCCATCCACCACCACCGCGTTGTGGAGACTCCCTCCCAAGGCATACCCTAGGGAACGCATCTTCTCCACATCCTGCATCCTCCCGAAGGTCCTTGCAGGAGCGATCTCTGCAGCGAAATCTCTGCCACGATAGCAGTAGCGCTGGTACCCGATGGAGGCATCCGGGAAGTCAATCTCATAGGTAACCTCAAAGGATCCCGGTGAGGCCTCGATCCAACTCGTTCCTGATTCCAGCCTGATCCTGCGGGGCACGACAAAGGGGAGAATCTCACCTTCGAGCAACCTGGTGCCTGAAGCCCGGATCATTCGGACCAGCTCACGCGCAGAACCGTCCAGAGCCGGCACCTCATCTCCTTCGAGCTCAATCTCGCAGTCAGTGATTCCAGTCCCGTACAAGCAGGCCATGAGGTGCTCTACTGTGGATATCCGTGCTCCAGCGCTACCCAGAGTCGTGTTGAGCGTGGTGTCCACCACATGGTCGAGCCGGGCGGGTATCTGAATCTCGAACCTGCGGAAGATGATGCCTTCTCTTCCTGGCTGGAGAATCACCGAACTCGGCCTGCCCCCATGGAGCCCGATGCCCGAGATCCGAAGCTTGCGAGAGATGGTTCTCCGTTCCATGTTGTCCCTTAGATTATGTAAGGCGTTACTATTAGTCAAATGGTATTGTACCAGGCCCAGCATCGGGACCGTGCCGCCTCGGCTCGGGGGGCGTTCGTGGGGTGAATCTGGAGGCTTGCTGCCGCAGAGAATCCTTGATAGACTAGGGGTAACCCTTTGCAATCACGCAGGAGCTATCCTGATGCATCACGACCCATTTCATGCTCCCTGGGGCAACCATCTAGACATGACCTCGATACTTCTCGATTTGACTCCTTGGCGAAAACACTCTATACAAAGAGCATATGTTTGGCATTGGAGGACAGGAACTCATTCTCATTCTGCTGGTCGCTCTGATCGTCCTTGGCCCCAAGAAACTGCCCGATATCGCCAAGACTCTCGGCAAGGCCATCGGCCAGTTTCAGCGGGCATCGAATGATCTCAGGAAAGAGTTTGAAACCACGTCGGAATCCAATCACCCATCTCACTCTCCCCGATACCCCGAGGAGGTCGTGCAGAAACGGGAGGCTGAGAACGCATCTCAGGAAGCAGCCCCGGAGCAGAAAAGCCCGTACAATCCGGATGAGATAGAAGGGTCCTGAGGTGGAGGAAGAGAAACTTCCGGTTACCTCTCACCTCGAAGAGCTGCGATCCCGGCTCATCAAGTGTGTGGTAGCCGTCGGAGTCGGTTTCTTGGCGGTTTATCCGTTTTCGAAGCATGTCTTCAACTTTCTCGTCTCTCCCCTGGTCAAGGTCATGCCCGAGGACGGCAAGCTCATCTACACTTCTCTCCCCGAGGCCTTTCTCACGTACCTGAAGGTTTCCTTCTTTGCCGGGCTTATTCTTGCTACTCCGGTGATCATCTACCAGATCTGGAAGTTTGTCATGCCGGGCCTCTATGAAAACGAACGCAGGTATGTGATCCCCTTTGTGCTCGTGGGCACCATTTTCTTCTTCATCGGGGCATCCTTTGCCTTCTTCGTGGTCTTCCCACTGGGGTTCCAGTTCTTCCTGGGGTTTACCACGGACAACATCGCGGCTCTGCCCTCCATGAGGGAGTATCTCGGTTTTGCCATGCGGCTCCTGTTTGCCTTCGGCGTCACCTTCGAACTCCCACTGGTGATGTACTTTCTCGCCAAGATGGGGATCGTCAAGCCCGGCATGCTGAGGAAGCAGCGCAAGTTCGCCATTCTTATCATAGCCCTCGGCTCCGCAATCCTCACGCCTCCTGACGTTCTGAGCATGATCCTGCTCAGCATTCCGCTCTACGGTCTCTACGAGATCAGCATCTGGGTGACACACCTGGTCGTAAGAAACAAAGAGGTGAAAGACGCGGAAGAATCGGGAAGCGAGAACGCTGAGCCGGAAGCCACCGATCCTGAAGAAAAAGAATAGTTCGCGGCGTGGTTCCCACGAATCCAGGACAGACACCGTCCGTGGTCACGCTCTATTTCGCGGTTACGGCTCCAGGAATCCTTCCTGACGGGCTCGTTCATCCAGGGCCAAGGTGAGCACGTCTCCTGTCTCGGCATCGGAAACATCCCTGATCCTGGTATCGATTACCTTTATATAGTGCTTGCACTCCAGGCAGTAGTACACCCGGACCCCGTTGATCTCTTCAGATTCGAAATATCCCAGGGTTGTGTGGTCCCTGTTTCCACAGAAGGGGCACCTCACACGGGGAACCTGCCACTGATGAGCACACAGCGAACAGACAAGCGTTCTTCCCGATTCCGAATCAAAACCGACCCGAGCACTGCTGCTGCAGAATGGACAGCTTCCCTCGAGGTGCGTTTCGGGGATGATCGTTTCGTTGAGTTCCCGCAGTCGCCTGAAGTATCCGGTCACTACAGCCCCCAGGACTATCCGGAGGGCCTCTTCCCCTTCTTCGGGGGACATCCCGGGAATCTCCGAGCCTGAAAGTGCTGCCAGAAGAGCCTCTTCAAAATCGACCTCAGGCGCAGCGGGGAGAACCTCCTTCCAGACTTCCCTGCAGACAGCGCCCAGCGTTTCCACAGGAATGAGATCACCGATCGTGTCGTGCTCAAGCGGGGCAGCGAGAAGAGGAATGTCGAGTCCCTGAATCCGATGGGTCACCCGCTGCCGGATATCACGGGCCTGCTGAATGGTCTCCACATCTTCGGGATACTGCTGTATAATGATGTCCCACTGCATGGCGGAAACCATAGGAGATGTTGGGTAGTGTGTCAAGCACCTTGACCAGAAGCCGGAGAAAAGAATCACCCCGTTCACGGGTGGCACCGCCATCGATCGAAGATCATCTGACGGCTGTGCTTGCCGGCACGGGATATTCGCAGTATGGATGAAACTACCATGGGAAGACTGTTCGTGCGTATCACGAAGTTCCTCTTGTTTCAAAACGGTGCCGCCGGCCTGATCCTCCCCGTACTCATGGTTCTGCTCATCCTCCACTTGCTGCCGGTATCTCTGAGGGCAGCGGGGCCGCAGCGGATCATTTCCCTCGCCCCCTCGCTCACCCAGCAGCTCTTGGACCTCGGTGCAGAGCACGTCCTGATAGGGGTTACCAGGTATCGGCCTGAGTCTGCATCATCAAAGGACGTCATCGGAACGCTGACAAAGCTCAACTTCGAAAAAATCCTCTCCCTGCAGCCCGATCTGATCCTGGCAAGCAAGGATTCCAACAGGATTACGGATGTTGAGCGCCTCTCGGCACTGGGGCTCAGGGTTTCGGTGTTCGAGGGGTGCGAATCCTTTGCATGCATGTGCGCGGAGTTTGTCCGCCTCGGCGAACTGCTCGGAAAAAGAGCGCTCGCAGAAGACAGGGTCCGGCTCATCAGAACCGAACTTACCGGGCTGCAGTCTTCAGTGTCCGGAAGGCCGGTCCAGAGGGTGTTCTGGCAGATGGGAACCGATCCGCTCATCACGGCGAATGACCTCACCTATACCGGTGAACTGATCCAGCTGGCAGGGGGAAAAAACATCTTTGCAGATCTGCAAAGCAAGTATCCGAGGGTACATATCGAGGACGTGATCAGAAGAAACCCCGACGTCATCATCCTCGTGGCGAACATGGACTCCCTGCAGGGGCCGTCGCTGTGGCAAGGATTCACGACGATCAGTGCGGTCCGAGACGGGAGAATTCACCTGCTCGAGGCCGACACGGTATGTCAGCCCACACCGGCTGCGTTCCTGAGGGCATACAAGGCCGTCCTCCCGATTCTCCACCCGGACCTGCCATGAAACATCCCGCAGTCTTTCTTCTCCTCGCACTGATCCTCTTGGCAAGCATGGCCCTGGCCCTTCTGACCGGAGGGACTTCGCTCACGTCGGCTCATATCTTCGAGGCGCTCATTCGCCCCGAGCCCGGAGACCTCACTGCAACCCTCGTCTGGGAGCTTCGCCTTCCGAGAATCGCAACTGCATGCATAGTCGGTGCAGCCCTTGCACAGTGCGGCGTGGTCTTCCAGGCAATCTTGAGAAACCCTCTTGCAGAGCCCTACACCTTGGGGGTTTCTGCGGGAGGAGCACTGGGGGCAACCCTTGCCATCATTCTCGGCCTGGCAGGCCTGCCCATGGTGGTCATGTGCTTTGCCGGCTCCATGATCAGCGTCTCTGTCGTGCTCGGTATCGCTTCCCTCAGGCAGTTCTCCAGCACGACCCTGATCCTGAGCGGGGTGATCCTGAGTTTTCTCCTGTCTTCTCTGGTCATGTTCATCTTCTCGGTGGCGAGTTCCCGTGATGTTCATTCCTCCATCATGTGGATCATGGGAGATCTCAGTTCTCCTGGTCCTGGTGCGATGCGGATCATGATCTTCACGGTGTTCCCCCTGATGGCGGTCACCCTCTGTGCCGGCAGAGACCTGAACATGCTCTCGCTGGGCGATGAAAAAACCTATCACCTCGGAGGGAATGCACGGGTCATGAAGGGCATCCTGCTCGTGGCGACCTCGCTGATTACCGGTGGGTGTGTGGCAATCTCGGGAATAATCGGGTTTGTCGGGCTCCTCGTTCCTCACCTCATGCGAAAAATCACCGGGGCAGACCACAGGCTCCTCATTCCCTCATCCATGCTGGCAGGAAGCAGTTTCCTCCTCCTGTGCGATACGTTCTCCCAGCTCGTCCTTAGACCCATAGAGCTCCCGGTGGGGGTCATTACAGGGATGCTCGGGGGGCTCTTCTTCCTCGTGTACATTGCCCTGGTCAACCCTTCGGAGGTCATCTGAGCGTGACGCACCTGCGAGCGGAACACGTCACTGCAGGGTACGGGAAGACTCCCGTCATACACGACATCTCCCTGGATGTGCCCCGGACATGCCTCTACGGCATCATCGGCCCCAATGGTGCGGGAAAGACAACCCTCTTCAAGTGCCTGAGTGGTATCCTGAAGCCCTGGGAGGGGTCCGTCTGGTTCGGGGGGAATGACATCAGAACGTTGCCCCGCAGAAAGATCGCCCAGCGGGCGGCCTATATCCCCCAGTTCCAGTGGGTTCCCTTCCCCTACACCGTGGAGGAATTCGTGCTCATGGGACGCTATCCCCACAGAGACAGATTCTCCGCCCTGACACGAAAAGACCGCACCATCGTGGAAGAAACACTCGAGATGCTGGATCTGCTGAGATACAAGGACCGCCGACTCCAGAGTCTCTCCGGGGGTGAACTGCAGCGGGTCTTCCTTGCCCAGGGTCTGACCCAGAGACCGGAGCTCATCCTCATGGATGAACCTACCGCCCACCTCGACATCTCTCACCAGGTGAATCTTCTCGACATGCTCAAACTTCTCAGGGATGAATACGGGCTCACCGTGGTCCTCATCCTTCACGACCTGAACATCGCCAGCGCCTACTGCGACACCATAGCCCTGATGAGCTCCGGGAGGGTTCATGCCTGTGGCAGCCCTGAACACGTGCTCACAGCGACAACACTGGAGGAGATCTATCAGGTTCGGCTGGTGGTGGAGAGGGATCCTCTGGCTTCACGTCCCCACATTTTCTTTGTCCCCGGAAAGCACACGCAGAAAAGATAGGTCACCATGGTTCACGGAACAGTGCCTCCAGGTGTCTTTCGGCAGAAAATGCCCAGAAGGTCCCGGGAAGAACAGCTTTTCAGGTGAGAATTTCCAGGATCTCGAATTCCCTCTGGCCGTTGGGCGTATCCACGATCACTTCATCATCGATCTTCTTCCCGATCAACGCTTTTGCCATGGGAGATTCAACGGAGATCTTTCCGTTGTCAATATCAGACTCATCGACACCGACGATCTGGTAGGTGTTCTCTTCATCGGTCTCGACGTTGCACAGAACGAATTTCGACCCGAACACGATGCGATCACGCGGCAGGTTTGTCGTATCAATGATCTCGGCGCTTCCGAGCTTGTTTTCGATATCCTGTATTCGCGTCTCTATGAAGGATTGACGTTCTTTGGCATAGATGTACTCGGCATTCTCCGAGAGATCGCCATGTCCCCGAGCCTCTTCAATGGCCGCGATGATCTTTGGACGCTCAATCTTTTTCAGACGTTCAAGTTCCTCTCTGATAGAGGCGTACCCCTGTTTTGTAATGGGATTTCTCTTCATGCTCTGCACCTCTTAGAAAAGAAAAAAGATACCAGTAGCTGCCTACCAGTATCGTTTCGAAGTATTACCCCCATGAGCTCGGATTGTCAAGAACGGATTGGCAAGGGGTCATCCTTCACGGTTCGGTGCAGGCCTTTTCCACGCCGACGCCCGGGCAAAAAACCGCAGATGCTGTTCGGTCTCCTTGTCCTTTTCCTTGCTTTTCATTGACTCTTCGGATCCTGATCCTGTATAGTGCTGCCTCTATTGCAAAGCGGAGGAACTACAATGGGAGCAAAAGCAGCACTCAGTCTAGAAGTAAGCGAACGGACACTGCACAAAAAAAAGGTGCGTCAACTGCGCCGGGAAGGACTCATTCCCGGTGTCATCCATGGCAAGGATTTTGTTTCAACTCCTGTCCAGGTAAACGCAAAGGCTTTCGAACAGATCTACAAGAAGGTCCACGGAACATCCATCGTTGACCTCTCTGTCGAAGGCAAGAAGGTGCCGGTCCTGTTCCATTCCCTCCATCGGGACAAGATGAACAGGAACATCCTGCACATTGAGTTTCTGAAGGTGGATCTGGCACGGGATGTCACTGTGGAAGTTCCCATTGTATTAACGGGGAACTCGCCCTTGGAGAAAGACGGTACGGGAAGGGTCAGCCAGGAAGAGATGTCCATCCATCTCAAGTGTTCGCCGGCTCACATTCCCTCGGAGATCGTGGTTGACATCTCTGTCATGCAGGAAAAGAACGATTCCATTCTCGCTTCCGACCTGCACCTGCCCGAAGGGGTAAGCCTCGGTCACGGAGTGAGCGAAGACAAGGTCATCGCCATGGTTGTTTCCACCCGGTATCTCGAGGTTGAAGCAGAAGAGGCAGAGGTTGAGGCACCCGAGGAGTCAGGGGAGGCTGAACCGACCCCCGAGTGACCTACCCCTTGATCATTGCAACGGGCCTGAGCCTCGCCACAGCAGTGGCAATGCCTGCGCCCGTAATGGTGTTTACCACCGCGGAGACATCCTTGTATGCCTCGGGTATCTCTTCGGCCAAGGTCGAGCGGGAAGCCGCAACGGCATGGATTTCCTGACGGCGCAGTTCGTCGGCAATCGATCTCTTTCTGGAAATCTTCTTGGCCTGCCGGCGTGAGAGGATCCTTCCGGCTCCATGGCATGCACTGAAAAAGGTCTCCTCGGCCCATTGGGAACCCGCAAGGATGAAGGACATCCTGCCCATGTCTCCCGGTACCAGCACAGGTCCTCCGGTGGCCGTGAATCTCTCCGGCAGACGCACATCCCCAGGGGGCAGGGCACGCGTAGCTCCCTTGCGATGTACGCAGACCTTTCTCTGCGATCCCTTCCAGGAGATCTGTTCGATCTTTGCAATGTTATGGCAACAGTCGTACAGCAGTCTCATACCCAGTCGGTCCCATGATTTCCCGAAGGTCTTCTCGAAGGATCCCCTGATGAGATGGATGATGATCTGCCGGTTTGCGAAGGCAAAATTTGCAGCGGCGGCCATGGCCTGGAGATATGCCTGACCTTCTCTGCTCGTTACAGGGGCACAGGCGAGTTGCCTGTCGGGAAGTTCAATGCCGTGGGAGGGCATGGCTTTGAGCATCTCATGCACGTGATCATCGCAGATCTGGTGGCCGAGGCCGCGGGACCCGGTGTGAAGCAGAATCACGATCTGCCCCTGAAACAGTCCGAATTTCCGGGCCCTCTCTTCATCGGCAATGAAATCCACGACATCGAGTTCGAGAAAATGGTTCCCTGAGCCCAGGGTTCCAAGCTGGGGAAGACCTCGTTCAAGTGCCCTCTTTGAAACCGCGTCCGGGTTGGCCCCCGCAATGGAGCCCCTGTCCTCGTACGCATCCAGATCTCCCGGGGATCCATACCCGCTCTTGGTTGCCCAGGAAGCACCCTTGAGGAGGACCTTCAAGAACTCCTTGTCCGAGAGTCGAACGTCTTTATTGGTCGATCCAACACCTGAGGGAATCCTTCCGAAAAGCGTGGCAAGCAACTCATTGATCCGGGAAGAGACCTCATCTCTCGTGAATGAAGTCAGGACACAAGAGACACCGCAGTTGATGTCATAGCCAACACCCCCGGGGGAGATTACACCTTCGTCCAGGGAGAACGCCGCGACACCCCCGATGGGAAACCCATACCCCCAGTGAATGTCGGGCATTGCCAGTGAAGGGCCGACAATTCCGGGCAGACACGCCACGTTGGCCACCTGATTGAGCACCATATCGTGCTCCAACGTTTTCTCAAGGGCGCTGTTTACATAGACGAGCCCGGTGGTACGCATGGGAGGTGTCTTTTCTATCCGGATCCGGTAGGGATCGATGCGTTTGATTGTGAGTTTCTCCATGGGCGGATTCCCTTCTACGTATCCAGAATAATGATGGTCTCCACCTGATTGTCAATCTCTCGGATCGTGAGGTCGTGGTAGGTAACTGCCTTGATTTCCGTGGCCAGGGGTGTCTTCGCTGTACCGCCGGTGAGCACAGCAGAGAGGTTCGTTTCTGTCAGTGCCGTGACCTGGATATCCGAGACACGGAACCCTTTCACTCCGATGAAATACAGGATCTCCTGAAGCCACCTCACCAGCAGATCAATCCGGTCGAGCCCGTCTATTCTCATCTCGATCTGTTCTGCGCCCGGTTGTAGTGAGGCACCGAGGATATCAACCATGGCATACCCCGCTTCCTCATAGAGGTTTTGGATGTTCCGGGCCCTCACCCGTATACCAATATCCGCAGTATGATCAATGAGCGTATAAGGCATTTTCGTACCGTTCTCTCGAGCAGGGCGAAGACTCTCCATCTTCCCTCGAAATACGCCTGTCTGTCACGAGGCTGACTGTTTTCCATCGGCTGAACAAACATTCTCCCGTCATGAACGAACACTCGCGGGTGCTGTCGATCAGATGCGACCGGTGGATTTCAGAAGATCCCTCAGTGCCATGAGGGCTCTGCGCCTGTGGCTCCGGGCATTCTTCTCTTCGGGGGTCATCTGCGCGAAGGATTTTCCGCTCCCTGGATCGAGGAAGAGACTGTCATACCCGAAGCCCTGTTCCCCGCGTGGTCCCGTCAGGATCACTCCCTCGCACTGCCCGGTGGTGGTCAGAATATCTTCGGGGGAAAAGGCAAGGGCCATGACACAGACAAACCGAGCCGTCCTGTCTTCAACGCCCTCGAGATTCCTGAGCAGGAGGCTGTTGTTGTCGGCATCTGTCGCTGCGTGACCTGCATAGCGTGCTGAAAAGACCCCGGGGGCTCCACCGAGTGCATCAACACACAGACCCGAGTCATCAGCAAGACAGGGCATTCCTGTTGCCCTGTTCCAGGCCAGGGCCTTGATCGTTGCATTTTCCGCGAAGGTGGTGCCACCTTCTTCAACGTCAAAGGCAAGGCCCTTTTCATCAGGGGAAACGAGCGTTATCCCGCAGGAGCCGAGAATCTCCGAGATTTCCCGTATCTTGCCGGGGTTAGACGTGGCAACGAGGAGTTTCATTCAGCAAGGGTCTGCAGCTGCCGCTCCATGAGCTGATCGATGCCTTTTTTTGCGAGGTGTATCATCGTCATCATTTGCTGGAAAGAGAACGGCGCTTTTTCCGCGGTCCCCTGGATCTCTATGATGCTACTGCCTGTGGCCATGACGACGTTCATGTCAACATCGGCACGAGAATCCTCCTCGTAGGTGAGATCGAGCAGCAACTCACCATCGACCATCCCCACCGAGATGGCAGCGACCTGATCGGTGATGGGATTCCTCGTGATGATCTGCTGTTCGAGCAGGGAGTTCACTGCATCCATCAGGGCCACATACGCGCCGGTGATGGAGGCGGTTCGGGTTCCCCCGTCTGCCTGGAGGACATCACAGTCGACCCAGATGGTTCTCTCTCCGAGATACTCCAGCGCTGCTGTTGCCCTGAGGCACCGACCGATGAGGCGCTGGATTTCCTGGGTTCTCCCCATGGGTCTTCCCCGGGTTGACTCGCGCGTGGTCCTGACAGAAGTCGATGCCGGCAACATCCCGTACTCTGCCGTAATCCACCCCATGCCGGTATTCTTGATGTGCGGAGGTACCCGATTCTCCATATTTGCTGCGCACATAACCCTGGTGTCGCCAACCTCAATAAGGCACGATCCGAGGGCGTGTTTACAGTAGCCCCTGGTGATCTGCACCTCTCGCATTTCATCGAAAGCCCTGCGATCTGATCTCAGTTCGATCTTCGGTTTTCCGATCCCCTTACCCTTGAGCAATTCTTCGATAGAGGCCACGCTCTGCCCTTTCTGAGACAATTCTACGGACCCGGCAGAGAGAAGTCAACTCCATTCAAGGAAAATATCGGCGCTTGACACCTTTTGCCACTCTCAGGTAAACCCTCATTATTACTTGGAGGATATCCAGCGTGACTGTTCTCAGGGGCCCGGCCATACTCATCGCCATTTTGATAGTGACCGCCTGCTTGCTTCTGCCTTTTGCTCTCCAGTCCCCGCTCTCTGACGGGGAGGTATGGATCTTCCAGTCTATCCGAGAAATGCAGGTATCAAGTGGCCTCATACCGACACTGAACGAGCGGCCCTTTGCAGGACAGAACCCTCTGCAGGTCCTGCTCTTCTCCCTGGTCCCGTCAGGAGAACTCATCACCTTGAGACTTGTCCTCGTTGTCCTGGGCTGTCTGTTCACAGCGGCGGTCTGTCTTTTTGCCTTACGGGTATACGGAGGGAGAACCGCGCTGTTTTCATCTCTGATCACGATGACGAGTCTCGGGTTCATCATGACCCATTCAGGATTACAGCCACAGGTTCTTCCGGGGACTCTCTGCGTTCTCGCCGTCCTGATCTTTTCTCTCGCCTATCTGGGAAAAGCCAAGCCCTGGTGGTATGTAGTGGCACACATCCTTGCAGGGATGGCATCCATCACCGGTGGATGGATCATGCTCGGATGTTACCTGGGATTCATCGTGCTCCTGATCCTTCTGGATCTTGCACCGGTGAGATTCCTGAACATTCACCCCATCCCGGGCATTCTCATTCTTGCAGGAACCGTGGGTTCCTTCCTCCTCTTGTACCGCCTGGCGGGCGGATCTCACTTCCTCTCCGAAATATTCTCCTTTGGCCAGGAGACAGGTTTTCTTTCCCGGACTGCCCTCCTCTTCATCGCTCTCCTGCCCTGGCTCCCTCTCCTGGTGCCTGCGTGGATCTATCTCGAGAAGGATATTGACACCAAGACCTGGCATGACCTGCTCCCCATCAAGACAGCGTTCTTTGTGTCAGTGGTGGCGGTTCTCTTCTCGTCCCGGTTCGATCCCGTACGTGCTCTCCTGATCCTTCCCTTTGCCGGACTGCTTGTCGGTTTCTGGTTGGCCAACGGTCTGCGCCAGCAAAAGCCCGGGAAGATCATGCCCATCTCCCTGGCCGTCAGCGGGTCCTTCCTCTTCCTCGGGACGCTCGCTGCCGGTTTCTTCTCCAGGATCTCTGCGGGAAGCCTCCATGCGGTCGATGGTGCTCTCGCTGTGGTCGTTCTCTCCTTGGGCATCGTCTTTTTCTTTCTCATGAGGTCCAAGAGACACCTGGAGGCGCTTATCCTGGGTTGTGTTACCGTCTTTATCCTGTACTGGAGTTTGCCGATCCTCGAAGACCCCCTCAGGGATGTAGCGAAACAGTCCTACCTGCAGGAGATCTCTCTCAAGGCCCCGCTGCTCGTGTATTCGGATGATCTCGTCATGAGAGGCTACCTGGGAAGTGCCGGGGTTCGACCCTTCATTATCTCCCGGGAAACGCTGCCCATCGGAGGATCGACCTATCTCGCCGTGAGTACAGAGAATCTCGAGAACCTGCTGGATACCCTGGGAACCTTCTCTGATGCTATCCTGGTAAGCAGTCTCCGCGGAGAGAGGACCTACGCACTCATCAGACTCGATCCCCTGTCTTCATTGTGAAGATCCTTCCCTCTTCAGGGAGGGATGTGCCCGGAGTGCATTCAGGAGGTCCCTGAGCATCTTCTTCAGATCATCGTCATCAAGCAGCCGGTACAGGCGTCCATAGACCTCGAGGGCCCTGGGAATAGCTCCCATGCTGGTATACATTCCCCCGAGATCCGTGAGCAGCTGCTCGTTGTCTTCTGCCAGGGCCTCTGCTCTGCTGAGAAAGGAAAGGGCCTCTTCCGTGTTCCCCTGTTTCCAGGAAGCCACCCCGAGACGATAGAAACTCATGGCCCGGTGTCCCGGATTGCCGAGGTTGTTCTCTTTCCAGAGCTTGAGATAGAGCTGATAGGCATTCTCGTAGTCTCCGGCTGCCCAGTAGGAGCTGGCCAGCCCCATCTCTGCCTTGACGAGACCGGGCTTGAGCTTGAGGGCCTGCTCATAGTTGAAGATGGCATGGTCATACTGCCCCATCATCATCTGGGCAAGGGCGAGGTTGCTGATGGCAAGGTAGTCGTACGGGACCTGTTTGATGGCCCTCAGGCAGAGTTCCTGCACCTCCTGGAAACGCCCCTGCTCGACGTAGATTGCCGAGAGATTCACGTTTGCAGGACTGGAATTGGGGTACTTTGCAAGGGTGTCTTCCCACAGGGTCTGTGCGTTCTGCCAGATATCGTTCTGCCTGACCGTCATGTAGGAATAGGCAAGAACGATCAGAGAAAAGAGTGTGATCGCGATGATCATGGGGAATTCAGGAGAGAACCTGGTGTGTTCGAGCCGCACGTGCCACAGCCTCGCCAGGAGATATCCCAGCAGGACACACCAGGAAAGGGAGGAGAGCAGCGCGTAGCGGTCCGCCATGATCTGTGCGATGGGGAAGATGTGCGCCACGGGCAGGAGGAAGATGTAGTACCACGCCACAAAGACGGCATAGAGGTAGTGCTTTTTCACGAACGCCAGGATAGCGCTCGCGATCAGGACCACGTTGAGCCCCACGAAGACCCATGTCTTCCAGACCTGTGGATCTGCATAGAGCTCCAGGGGATAATCGGCCGCATAGTTGATGGTAAACCCGATCAGCGTGATATAGTTGATCAAGATGTGGAAAACTGCCAGGAGATTGGTCCAGAACGTTCCCCCGTGATAAGGTTTCACCCCTCCAACGGAGATCATCATAGTCAGCAGCCAGAGGCTCATGGGTACCACGATGATGAGCAGGGGAATGTAGACGAATGCCCTCTTTCTCCAGAAGGAGACCTCTCTCTTCCTTGCCTGAACTGCGAGATCAAGAACAACCATCATGGCAGGGATCACCAGGGCCGTCGGTTTGGACAGGACAGCAAGGAGAACCAGGAAAACACTGAGAACATAGTAGCCGGGCCGGCTCGATCGAGCCTTCAGAAAGGACCACAGGCTCATGAAGGTGAAGATGCCCATTAACGGTTCCTTCCGTGCGTAGAGCCATGCAACGCTCTCCACGTGGACCGGGTGAACCGCAAAGATCACGGTGGACAGACACGCCCAGGTGAAGCACAGTGACTCGTCATCGAGAAACACCCTGAAGAGTTCCATGAGGAACAGCCAGCACGCCATCACCATGAGCAGGTAGAGCAGGATGCTGTGCAGGTGCATCCCAAAGACCACGTTGTCTTTGAACAGAGCGAAGTCTATCATGTAGGACAGATCCCTGATGGGTTGATACGTGGAACTCCTGCTGACGGAAAGAACGGTCCTGAGATTTTCGATCGTGACCGTGTGAATCGCACTCCGTGTGAAGAGCGCAGGATCGTCCCAGTTCGTGGGTTCATTGTCCAGGATATTGAAATAGACCCCGAACACGAGCACACTCAGCAGAACAAAGAATAACCCGTACCACGCACCTTTTTTCATCCCTCTCTCCCCGAAGTCTCTTCCATCGTGACGACCGTCTCTGAACTCACGGCTGATTTCCTGGTACCTGGGTGAGGATACCATTGAATGATCCCTGCTACAACCTGCGAATCGATCCAGTGGAAGGCCTGCACCTTCGGTGCTGATCAACCTTTCCGGAAGGTCCCCTGGTTCCACCTATCGGTGATGATTTCCCTCGTCATGAGCCTGACTGTACAATCATCGCCTTGGCTGCTATAGTGGCTGTTATCACCATACCGGGGGCATATATGACGGTTTCGAGAAAGATGTCGGGCTACCTGAACAGGGCATCGTGGATCAGGAAAATGTTCGAACAGGGGGCGGCGTTGAAATCGATCCACGGCAGTGAGCACGTGTTCGACTTCAGCCTCGGGAATCCTGACATTCCTCCCCCTGAGGAGGTCCTCGATGCCATGTCTTCCCTGGGCAGGACCATGCATCACGGCTACATGCCGAATGCCGGCTATCCCGATGTGAGGAAGAATGTCGCTTCCCATGCCTCGAAGCTCTACGGGGTTGATTTCTCACCGAAAAATATCATCATGTCCTGCGGTGCAGGCGGGGGCCTCAATGTGGTCCTGAAGGCCATCATCGATCCAGGTGACGAGGTGATCGTTCTGTCGCCGTACTTCGTGGAATATGGATTCTACGTGGAAAATCACGGGGGGGTCCTTGTGGACGCCCCCTGCGATGATACGTTTCTTCCTTCAGGTGAAACCATAGCACGGGCAATTACGGAGCGCACCCGGGCCATCATTCTGAACACGCCGAACAATCCTTCGGGCAGGGTTTATCATGGGGGAGTCCTGGAGGAGATCAGCCATGTGTTGAGACGGCATCCGGAGATTCTCGTGATCTCCGATGAACCCTACCGATCGATCGTCTATGACGGTGTGGAGGTCCCATCCATACCGGCCATCTTTCCCAACTCGGTGGTTGTCACCTCGGCATCGAAGGAACTTTCCCTGGCAGGAGAACGGATCGGATATATCGCGTTGAGCCCTCGTGGCCCCCATCGGGAACTACTGGTCGACGCAATGATTCTCGCCACCAGGATACTGGGGTTCGTCAATGCCCCTGCACTGATGCAGCAAGTTTTTTCCCGGTGCCTTTCCTGTGGCGTCGATGTGTCGATCTATCAGAGGCGAAGGGACCTGTTCACGTCCATCCTCGATGAGGCAGGCCTCGGTTATGCGAAGCCGGAAGGTACCTTCTACCTCTTTGCACGCTCACCCATCGAGGACGATATTGCCTTCTGTTCTGCCCTGGCGAACGAACGAATCCTTGCAGTGCCTGGAAAAGGCTTCGGCCGCGGTGGCTACGTACGGTTCGCCTACTGCGTCGACGAGTCTGTGATCAGTGGTGCTGCCCAAGGACTGAAAAAGGTGGCGGCGGAACTTTCTTAGGTGCCTGTGACACGCCTGCTCAAAACGGAATGTCGTCAAACTCCTGAGATCCGGCCACCCCGTTGTTGGGCCCGAAATCGGGCTCGGCATCCCCTGACCTGTCAGCGGAGTCCATCGGTGAGAGGATCTGCATCTGGTTGGCTATGATCTCGGTGGTGTAGCGCTTGTTGCCGTCTCTGTCGTCCCACTGCCTTGTCTGGAGACGTCCCTCCACGTAGGCAAGCTTCCCTTTCGAGAGCAGCTTGGCACAGTTCTCGGCGAGCTTTCCCCAGGTAACGATCCTGTGCCACTCGGTGCGCTCCTGCCGCTCTCCGTTCTGATCCGTCCACACCTCGTTGGTGGCCAGCGTGAAATTCGTGACTGCCTTTCCGTTGGGGGTAAATCTCATTTCAGGATCTTTCCCCAACCGACCAATGAGAAGAACCTTGTTAATTGAACCTGCCATAACAACCTCCTTTATAGGTGTGACCTACCCCGCTTTGAGCTGCCGAGTCAAGCACCGAGATCTTCCCGTGACCTCCCGAGCTCAGAAGAGGGGTTCACAGAGGAAAAGCCATCCTCTCAGGGTAGCGGTTCCCGGAGCTGAAGACGGCTTGTCTTCCCGTAAAGCGGTATACCTGCTTGACACCTGCATACCCCTACGGTACATCTCCTACAGGAAACGGCGCGCCTTTTTCCCGAGGGCTCGGGTCATCGTGCTTCAGAGACAGTGGGAGAGAAAAGAGAAGCAGGGCACGTCATGAGGTGACTCCATGCAGGCTGTTCAGGTAGGAGGTGTGTGTGTCGGCGGCAAGGATCTCGTACTGATTGCCGGACCGTGTGTCATCGAATCACGGGACCATGCGAGGTTCCTGGCTGAATCCCTCCGGGAAATAACCACAAGCGCCGGCATTCCTTTCATTTTCAAGGCATCCTTTGACAAGGCGAATCGATCGTCCCTCCATGCCTATCGGGGACCGGGTCTTGAAGCTGGCCTCGAGATCCTCTCCGGGATCAGAGAGGATCTCGGCCTGCCCGTCACTTCCGACATCCATGATCCTGCCCAGGCTCCGGCAGCTGCAGAGGTCCTCGACCTTCTCCAGATCCCTGCCTTTCTGTGCCGTCAGACAGACCTCCTCCTGGCCGCGGGGGAAACGGGGCTGCCCATCAACATCAAGAAGGGCCAGTTCATGGCTCCCTGGGACATGACTCATGCCATCGAAAAGATCGAGAGCACGGGCAACCATGGCATCATGCTGACGGAACGCGGCACATCCTTCGGTTATAACAATCTCGTGTGTGACTTGAGAAGCCTGGGGATCATGCAGGAGCTCTGCCGTCCGGTGGTGCTCGATGTCACGCACAGCCTCCAGCTTCCCGGGGGCAGGGGATCATCATCGGGGGGAAACCGGGAGTTCATTGTACCGATGGCACGTGCAGGTACGGCTTTCGGCGTGAATGCCCTCTTCATGGAAATACACGACAACCCTGACGCTGCATTGAGTGACGGCCCTAATTCGTTTCCCCTCGAACAGCTGAGTGCCCTCCTCGAACAGCTGAAAAAGCTCCATTCGGTGGTTGCATGAAGAACATCAGAGTGCTGGTGCTAGACGTTGACGGGGTACTCACGGATTCCCGTATATACTATACCGACGAGGGATCCGAGATCAAAGCATTCAACAGCAAGGACGGGCACGGGCTGAAGCTCCTCATGAAGGCCGGGATCGAGGTCGCCCTCATCACCGGAAGAACCTCCAGGGCACTGGAGCACCGTGCTGAAGACCTCGGCGTTCGCCATGTCATGCAGGGAGCCAAGGACAAGCGATCAGCGCTCAAAGAGCTGTCCGGCATCCTGGGAATACCGCCGGAAGACATGGCCTATATGGGGGATGACGTGGTGGATCTGCCCGCCATGGCCCTGTGTGGAACCAGTTTCGCTCCCGCTGATGCAGTTGATATGGTCAAAGAACGGGTTGATATCGTCACCTCGCTGCCGGGGGGCACAGGAGCGGTGAGGGAGGCCGTGGAGATCGTGCTCAAGAATCTTGATCTCTTCGACGACGTGATGAAACGCTATGTGGATTAAGTGGCTCATTATCCCGGCAGTCATCGTCTCTCTGATCGTGCTCTTTTCCGATCGAGAGGAACTTCCATCTGTGCTTGACGAAGCTCCCTTTCTTCGCGTGGCATCGAACATCAATCTCTTCGAGTACTCTGAGAATGGCTCACGGTCACTCTCCATCTCGGCTCGGGAAATCGTGGAACAGGACGACCGGAGGGCTGTTCTCACAGATTTTGAACTCTCGGGTTCCAACGGGCTACATATACGTGGAACACACGCCCGCTACGATTTCGAGGAGGCCCTTCTCGAAATCGATGGAACGGTCTTCATCGAAACCGCCGAGGGGATGAAGGCAATCCTCGACGGGCTGAGCTGGGATCGAAAATCAAACGTCGCGTATACGGACAACCCCCTGAGGGTGGAAGGACCGCAGGGTATCATCGAGGCAGCCGGGGCACGGTTCCATCAAAATTTCAACCTGATTCGTTTCAGTGGCGGAGTTCATGCGAAAATTTCTCCCGATATGGTTCGTTCTTAGTCTTCTCCTGTCTGGCCTGCTTCATGCCCAGAGCCTTGAGGAATCATCGCCTCAAAGCCCCATGATCGAGATAGAGTCCGACAGGCTCGAGGTAAACACGCTCACCGGAGAAGCGGTCTTCGAGGGGAATGTCCGTGCGAAAAAAGATGCCATAACCCTTTCGAGTTCCCTCCTCCGGGTGCGCTACAATCCTGAAACCAGCACGCTGAGCTCCCTGGTAGCGACGGGAGAGGTGAGCATAGCATGGGAGGATAAAGAGGCATCCTGCACCGAAGTAACCTACGATCTTGAATCCGCCACGATGGTTCTTTCCGGAGATGTGCTCATAACCAGGGGTCCCGAACAGATTTCGGGCCAGAAAGTCATCATGGACATGGCCTCCAACAGACAGATCGTGGAAGGGCAGGGGGGACGTGTTAAAATCAGGGTCAACACGGAGCACGAATCAGGGATACTGAAATGGGAGAACTAGTTCTTTCCGCCACTGGCCTGGAAAAGTCCTTCGGCAGACTGCACGTCATCAGGGGGCTCGACATCATGTGCACCCAGGGCGAGATCGTGGGGCTGCTTGGACCAAACGGTGCAGGGAAGACCACAACCTTCTACATGGTCGTCGGTCTCATCCGTCCGGACAGGGGGCTTGTTCGCCTGGGAAGTGAAGAGATCACGCACCTCGATCTGGCAGAAAGGGCCCTGCTGGGCATCGGGTACCTGCCGCAGGAACCTTCTGTGTTCAGGGGGTTGAGCGTCGAAGACAACATCAGGGTGCCCCTGGAGGCAAAAGGCCTCAGAGCTCAGGACTTGACCCAGGAGATTGATAACATCATCAGCGGGTTCGGCCTTGAACACGTGAGGCACCACAAGGGCCTCTCCGTGTCAGGCGGGGAACGGCGCAGGGTTGAAATTGCACGGTCGATGGCCTTGAACCCACGGTATCTCCTCCTCGACGAGCCATTCGCCGGGATCGATCCCATCACGGTAAAAGATATCCAGGACATGATCGTGACCTTGAAAAATCGAGGAATTGGTGTCATTATTACCGATCATAACGTAAAGGAAACCCTGAAGATATGTGACAGGGCGTACATCATACACCAGGGGGTTGTGATAGAGGAAGGAGACCCCGAACGGGTCGTGGCTAATGAACAGGTTCGGCAGATTTACGTGGGAAAAGATTTCACTCTGCAGTAAGGTGGGTAGCGTATGGCACTCGAGCTCAAACAGCATCTGAAACTCTCGCAGCAGCTCATTATGACGCCACAGCTGCAACAGGCGATCAAGCTTCTGCAATTCTCCAGGCTCGAACTCGTTGACTACATCACCACCGAACTTGAGTCGAATCCTCTCCTCGAGGGAGACACCACCTCGCTCAGGGAAAAAAGCCCCAGTGATTTCGAAGACAGGGAGCAGCTCCGGGCACGGTGGGAAACCTATCTCGAAACCTACGGACAGGACAATATTCCGTACTACGAGGATGACGAGCGGCCGTCGCTGGAGTCTACCACCTGCAGAGAAGAGGGGCTTCTGGACCACCTCCTGTGGCAGCTTCGGATGAACGATTTCAGCGAGCAGGAGCGAAGGGTGGGACTATTCATCATCGGCAACCTTGATCACAATGGATACCTCTCCATGGATCTCGCCGCGGTGAGTGAAGAAACGAACGTGGACCTGTCCATTGTGAACACGACCCTCGAAAGGGTTCAGCGGTTTGACCCTGCGGGTATCGCCGCACGGGATCTCAGGGAGTGCCTTCACATTCAGGCGCGCAACCTGGGGTTGGAAGATACACTGGTGTGGGAAATCATCGACTCACACCTGGAGGAACTCCAGACTAAGAACTTCGACAAAATCGCCCAGGAACTCGATGCATCCGTGGAAGACGTCGCGCAGGCAGCCCAGATCATTATCAACATGGAACCTCGTCCAGCACGGGACTATTCGGATGAACCTCTGCTGTACGTGGTGCCGGACGTCTACGTGGTCAAGATCGAGGGCGAGTACATGGTTGTCCTCAATGAGGAGGACATCCCGCTGCTGAACCTGAACAAACAGTACCAGACCATGATGAAATCGAACGAAACCGGCAGGATGGCAAAAGAATATCTCACCGATTGCTACAAATCTGCACAATGGCTCATGAAAAGCATCCAGCAGCGGCAGAACACGCTGTGCAAGGTCACTGAAAGTATCGTAAAATTTCAGCGGAACTTCCTTGATCACGGTATCACCGAATTGAAACCCCTTGTGCTCAGAGATGTTGCCGATGACGTTGGGATGCACGAATCAACCATCAGCAGGGTCACATCAAACAAGTATGTACACACGCCCCAGGGGACGTTCGAGCTCAAGTTCTTCTTCAACAGCGGCATTTCGAAAAGTGATGGGAGCTTTGTTGCCTCTCAGAGCGTAAAGAATGAAATCGAGAACATTATCAAGGCTGAAGATGCGAAACATCCCCTTTCAGATCAGGCTATTGCAAAGAATCTCAAGGTGAAAGGGGTGAAGATCGCCAGAAGAACGGTCGCCAAGTACAGGGATATCCTTGGTATTCTGCCATCGAACCGGAGGAAAAAACACTACTGAGGACAAAACCCGTGAATGCGGGAGAGGAGGATGCATGCAGATAGATATTACCTTTAAGAATCTGGATTCTTCCGATGCTCTGAAAGAGTACGCAGCAAAACGCTTGTCGAAGATTGATAAATATATTGACAGAACCGCTGAGGCACATGTTGTTTTTTCTGTTGAAAAAAGACGGCATAAGGCCGACGTGACCGTGAACGCCGATGGAACGGTTATCAATGCCGTTGAGATCACCGAAGACCTGTATGCGGCCATTGACATGGTCATGGATAAGCTGGAGCGGCAGATTAAAAAGTACAAGCAGAAACTCCAGGGGAAAAAGGGTCAGTCGAAGTCTTTTCCCGAATCCACAGGTACCCCCTCCTCCACGGAGACCAAGCCGCGTATCATCCACGAGAAGGGATACTTCATCAAGCCCATGAGCGTCGAAGAGGCGGCCCTGCAGATCGACGTCGTTGAAAAAGAGTTCATCATCTTTCTGAACACAGAAACGAATCAGATAAATCTCATATACAGGAGACAAGACGGAGACCTCGGATTGATAGAGCCGACACCATGAAAATTCTCGACATTCTCAAGCCTGAGTGCGTCATAACGCACCTTGAGGCGACAACAAAAAAGGATATCCTCACCGAACTCTCCCGTCCCATCGCCCAGGAGTACAAGGTGGATCTGGACGAAATGGTGTCTTCCCTGATGAACAGGGAAAAGCTCGGAGCAACGGGCATCGGGGATGGGGTGGCGATACCCCACGGAAAGATTCCTGGGATTCGAACCATTGCAGCAGCAGTGGGAGTCAACGCAGAAGGGCTCAAATTCGATGCGCTGGACGGAAAACCGTGTCACATATTTTTTCTCCTCGTGGCACCGACGAATTCGGCGAGCGGCCATCTCAAGGCCCTGGCACGGGCAGCCATGCTCCTGAAAAATACCGCTCTGAGGCAGCGCATGATGGAAGCCCCCTCTTCCGAGGAGGTCTATCGGGTTATCAAGGAATACGATTCCCTTCTCGATGAGTGAGAAAAACCGCCGGGGGTGGCCATTCCCCCCCTGACCTCCGGCGAGATCTCCCGGGGGACCATTCCGGCTTCAGAACATTGAGACAGCCCCCGAGGCTCCGGTCTTTTCAGCACGGGAAACTCCTGTGAGGTTGCTACTCCTCTTCCTCGTAGGTTTTGGTGTAGAGGTATCGGTTGTATACGCTGGAGAAAGACGAGAATAATTCCTCTTCGGGCGTCGCATCGATGATGGAGGTAAACCCGATCAGTTTGGCATCGAGATCATCGAGCATGTGGAGGACCATGGCCTCCCTGGTCATGGGCAGCTTGGGTGAACCGAATTCCAGCTGCCCATGGTGACCAAGGATCAGGTGAAGGAGCTGGAGCTTGAGTTCATCCGGGAAGTCCGGAATCGATGAAATCTCGGAATCGGTTATGTGTGCAGAGAGATAGATATGGCCGAGCAGCCTTCCCTGGGGAGTCATCTCGATGATGCGCGAGTAGGAATACTCGTAGATCTTTCCCAGGTCGTGCAGGACTGCACCGGTGACGAGCAAGTCACGGTTGAGGCCAACCTGGGCGTAGAGCGGGAGGAGAACATCGATGGCCCTGACTACCTGGAGGGTGTGCTCGAGGAGGCCCCCGATATAATTGTGGTGGATACCCTTGGCCGCAGGTGCCTTCATGAATTGTTCCCTGACACCTTCACGGGAGAAGACATTCTCCAGGAGTCTTTTGAGGTGACTATTCCCGACTGCAGCCATGATTCCTTCAAGTTCCTGCATCATGCCTGCAATGTCCCGGTTCACCGTGGGGATGAGGCTCGACACATCGACATCATTGTCCGAGAGGCGTAGGATCTTCTCAATGCGAAGCTGAAGCCTGTTTTCATAGGATTCAGCGCTGGCCTTCACCCCGACGACGTCACCGGGCTCTATGCCAGAGATCTGCTGCTCTGCATCATCCCACATGATTCCCGGAATATCTCCGGTCTTGTCTGTAAGGAGAAACTTCGCATAGTGTTTCCCGTTGCGTGTCATCAGAAGCCTTCTTTCCGAGACGAGGAAGACCGCCTTGATCCTGTCTCCGTCGCCGATCTCGCTGACGAGCCGTCCCTTGGATATCATGGTCCCTCCGTGTTGCCTGTTCTACCACATCCCTCTGAAATTCGCAGCGGGGAAAAGCGTGCTTGAAAAACGCGCGCCGTGGTCTCACCAGGTGCCGTTACGTGATTGAATTCTCCCGCCGGGGCTTATTTTCGATGCTGCAGGTGCTCCCCTGGGAAAAACCCATCAGAGGATGTATCGACTCAGATCCTCCTGATGCATGATGGGCTCGAGCTTCTCCTTCACATATTCATGGTCGATAACGATCTCTCCGGAGAGTTCCGACGACGCGAAGGAGATTTCTTCCAGGAGTTTCTCGAGAACGGTATGGAGCCTGCGTGCTCCGATGTTTTCGGTCTGCTCGTTGATAAACTCGGCGATCTGCGCAATCTCCGAAATGGCTTCCTCGGTGATCATAAGGTCTATGTGCTCTGTTTTCAGCAGTGCCTGGTACTGCTTGATCAGGGCGTTCTTTGGTTCGCTGAGGATTCGGATGAGATCCTCCCGCGACAGGGGATTCAGCTCTTCCCTGATGGGAAACCTCCCCTGAAGTTCGGGGATCAGATCTGAAGGCTTGCTCACATGAAAGGCGCCTGAACCGATAAAAAGGATGTGATCTGTATTGACAGGGCCGTACTTGGTGTTCACGGTCGTTCCCTCGACAATGGGCAGGAGATCCCTCTGAACCCCCTCTCGTGAGACATCCGGTCCGCGGCTCGATTCCCTTCCGGCTATTTTATCAAGCTCATCGACAAAGACGATCCCCGTGTTCTCCACCCGCACCTTTGCTTCCTGTGTGACCTTGTCCATATCGATCAGCCGGGAAATCTCCTGAATGATGATAAAGTCCATGGCTTCGCTGACGGTCATCTTCCTGCGTCGGGTTTTCTTGGGAAGAAACGAGGAGAACATTTCCTTGAAGTCTATCCCCATTTCCTCAAGTCCCTGGCCGGAGAAGATTTCGATGCTGGGCACGTTCGCCTCTCGTGATTCAACCTCGATCATCCGATCATCGAGTTGTCCTTCCTCCAGCAGGCGGCGCAATTTTTCCCTGCTTTCCGGGTGTACCTGAGCATCTTTCTGAACGGGAAGCAGACAATCGAGCACGCGTTCCTTGGCAATCTCGACGGCCTTGCTTCGCACCCGCTCGCTTTCCTCGTTCTGGACCATCTGGACCCCGATCCTCATGAGATCTCTGATGATGGATTCCACATCCCTGCCGACATATCCGACCTCTGTAAATTTCGATGCCTCAACCTTGATGAACGGGGCACCGGCGAGTTTTGCCAAACGTCGTGCAATCTCGGTCTTTCCCACACCTGTGGGTCCGATGAGAATAATGTTTTTGGGATAGATATCGTCCCGCATATCCGGGGAAACCATCAGCCTCCTCCAGCGGTTCCTCAGGGAGATCGCCACTGCTCTCTTGGCCTTGTCCTGACCGATGATGTACCTGTTGAGTTCCGACACAATTTCCTTGGGAGTGAGATCCATCATCACAGTTCCTCGTACACAAGGGCTTTATTTGTGTAGATGCACAGATCGGAGGCGATCTCCATTGCCTTTTCAGCTATCTCCCGGGCAGAGAAATCCGTGAACCTGATGAGTGCCTGCGCTGCGGCAACCGCATAGAGTCCGCCTGAGCCGACCCCGCAGACATCCTCGTCGGGGTCCAGAACATCACCGGTGCCGGAGAGCAGGAAGGTCTTTGAAGAGTCGGCAACGATCATGAGCGCCTCCAGTCTTCTGAGCACCCTGTCTGTTCTCCAGTCCTTACCCATCTCTACCGCCGCCCGGGTGAGATTCCCCCGGTATTCCTTGAGCTTATCCTCGAAACGCTCGAAGAGGGTGAAGGCATCCGAGGTTGATCCGGCAAAACCCGCGAGCACCTTGTTATCATGGAGCCTTCGCACCTTACGGGCCCTGGATTTGAGGATCACATTGTTCATGGTCACCTGACCGTCTCCTGCGAGGATCACCTGATTCTTTCTGCGCACACACAGAATCGTTGTCCCATGAATCTCCATCATTCCTCCTTTGCTCTCGGATGTGCTTTATCATATACATCCATGAGCTTGTCCACCGTTAAGTGCGTATACCGCTGGGTCGTGGAGAGGCTGGCATGCCCGAGCATCTCCTGAATCGATCGCAGATCGGCCCCTGAATCGAGCATGTGGGTGGCAAAGGAATGCCGTATCACATGAGGGCTCACCTGTCTGCTGAGGGCGGCCTGCTTCGACCACTTGGAGACGATCCACCTGATACTCCTGGTGGTAATTCTCTTTCCCCGGCTGTTGAGGAAAAGCGGATCTCTGCTGTAGATGGGGTCGTCAATCCCCCGTTCCCGTAAATACATCCGTATCGCTGCCTGGGCCCTCCTGCCAACGGGAACCCTTCGCTGTTTTTTTCCTTTTCCGGTAACAAGGACAAAACCTGCCGTCATGTCAACATCGTAGCAGTTCATGGCCTCAACCTCCCCGACACGGATACCGGTGGAGTAGAGAAGCTCCAGTATGGCACGATCCCTCGAATTCTTCGTTGCATCGATGAGATCGAAGACTTCATCTGGGGTCAAAAAGCGCGGGAGGCTACCGGGGTTTTTGAGAGACCTCACGTGAGAGAAAGGATTGGCTTCGAGAGCTCCCTGCCGAATGATGAAATCGAAGAATCCCTTGATCGCACTGAGCTTGCGGTTGATGGTTGCACGCGAATACGTTGTATGGAGCTTCAGCATATACGAGCGTACCGTCTCTTTCGAGATTTCTTCTCCTCCCCGTTCCCTGAGAAAGCTCATCAGATGGTTCATATCGTTGTGATACGCACGGTATGTTTCTCCTGAAAGCCCCTTCTGGTGGAGAAGGAACATCACGTACCGCTGCAGGAGGGATTCCAGATCGACTGCCATGGGAGATTTTTACACCCAAGGGAGGCTTTTTTCAAGGATTGTACTGTCCTATCCCCGTTCACGAAGGCATTCAGTCCTTGCCATAGCGCCTCTGGTATGAAATAAAAAGTGTACCTTTTAATGAGAAAAACCACCCCAGAGAAGGAGGTACTATGTCTAATGTGGTAATCGTCAACGGTGTAAGAACAGCGGTCGGAAACTTTGGCGGGTCTCTGAAAGATGTTCCCGCCAAGGACCTCGGTGCCCTGGTAATTCGTGAGGTTCTCCTGCGTTCAGGTCTCAAACCCGATCTCCCAGCCCATGCACTGGAGTATACCCCTGATCCATTCAAGAACGCGGGGCTCTCTCCCATTGAACAGCAGTACGCAACGTGGCCCGATACACTCCAGAAGATAGGGGTCGACGAGGTGATCATGGGCAACGTGCTCCAGGCAGGTCAAGGCCAGAATCCCGGCAGGCAGGCCATGATCAGAGCCGGTCTCCCCAAAGAGACAACGGCATTTTCGATTAACAAAGTCTGCGCATCTGGCATGAAGGCAATCGCACTGGCCGCTGCAACCATCAGAGCCGGCGACAACGAGATCGTGATCGCAGGCGGCATGGAGAACATGAGCGATGTCCCCATCGCCCTGCAGAAAGGCCGCTGGGGTTACCGGATGGACATGCCCTTCGGAAAAACCGTCGACCTCATGGTTTACGACGGACTCTACGAAATCTTCTACGGCTACCACATGGGCATCACCGCGGAAAACATCGCTGAAAAGTACGGTATTTCCCGGCAGGACCAGGACAGGCTCGGCTTCGAAAGCCATCAGAGGGCCAGGGCCGCTATCAGCAAAGGTATTCTTAAGGACGAGATCGTGCCGGTGAAGATCCCCCAGAAAAAAGGCGACCCCATTGTCTTCGATACCGACGAGCGCCCCATGGACACCACCCTGGAAAAGATGGGCAAACTCGCAACGGTCTTCAAGAAAGACGGAACCGTCACAGCGGGCAACGCCTCAGGCATCAACGATGCCGCGGCAGCATGTCTGGTCATGAGCGAGGAGAAGGCGAAGGAGCTTGGATTGAAGCCAATCGCCCGCATCAAGGGATATGCATCCGGCGGCGTGGATCCTGCATACATGGGTCTCGGACCGATTCCCTCGGTTCGCAAGCTCCTGAAGCTGACAGGAACATCCATAAAGGATTACGGCCTGTTCGAACTCAACGAAGCCTTCGCCTCCCAGGCGATCGCCTGCATGCGGGAACTCGGCATACCTGAGGAAATCACCAATGTGAACGGTTCGGGTATCTCGATCGGCCATCCCATCGGATGCACCGGTGCTCGGATCGTGATTGCACTCATCAACGAGATGAGGAGACGAAAGGTGTCCCTCGGACTCGCATCCCTGTGCATTGGCGGCGGTCAGGGTATGGCCATGTCCGTTGAAGCACTCTAGGATTCCCGAAAAGAAACACTCCCACAGAAAGAGGGCCCCCCTTCCTGGAAGGGGGGCTGGGGTATAGGTTACTCCAGATTCTTCTGGCGGGGAACCTGGAGCAGAACTACCACGACCATGCACACGATCAGGACAACGGAGCTTCCTGATCCTTTAACACTCGAGACCATGCAGCCCCCGCTGCCGCCCGATTCTGCAGAAGGCAGGGACACAGACTCACTCGTCCCCGTGAGGGGCACATCCGATACGGTTTTCGATGTTTTATCCAACGTTTCTTCAGTCAGAAGAGCGGCATGCGCATCGATGCATCCGCCGCTCTCCAGAAGTCTCTGGCTGTACCGTCCATCCAGGACCGTGGTCGTCAGCAGGCTCTCCCTCACACTCCGGTAGCTCAGTTCAGGCGACCGGGAGATGACCAGTGAAGCAACTCCCGTGACAAACGAGGTGGCAAATGACGTCCCTGAAACCCACATGGCATATCCTCCGCCGGGAATCGTGGTCACCAGACCCACCCCTGGAGCCGCACAATGTACCGTCTCAATCCCGTAATTGGCGAAGTCCGCCAACCCTCCATAGGCGTGCATTGCGGTAACGGCGATCACGTTGTCAGAGGCATAATTTGATGGATAGTGTTCCTCTTCATCATTATTCTGGCCAGAGTTTCCAGCCGAGGTGATGAAGAGAATCCCGCGGGAACGGGCATCCTCGATGGCCTCCTCGAGGGCGCGGGAATAGGAAGAGAACCCCCAGCTCGCATTGATGATGTCCACCCCGTTGTCCGCGGCATAGTAGACAGCCTTCACCGCATCGGAGAGAGACCCCGTTGTTTTGCCATTATCGTGCTTCATGAACTTCAGCGGCATGATGGCGATATCGATGTTCCAGGCAACCCCTGCAGTTCCCACGCCGTTGTTTCCCCGGGCGCCGATGATCCCGCATACCTTGGTTCCATGCCCGGTATCGTCTTGTGGAACAGAATCATTCTCTGTAAAATCATAGCCAGGAACAATGAGGTGCTGCAATTCTGGGTGACTTGAATCAACCCCGGAATCGATCACCGCAATGATGACCTGTTTTCTGCTCCCCTGTTCCGCAATCATGCCCCAGGCCTTCTCAAGCCCGACATCCATCCACTGACCGTCATAGGGCCAGTCATCGGGTAGCGTTTCCGCCTCAATGACATAGTTCGGCTCTACATACTCGATGTCTTCAGAGCTTTTGAAGGCATCGAGAGTACGGTCCGAATCGTCCACGGCAATGACAAGGGGCCTGTTGTCGGCGCCGGTCATCATGGCTGCTGCGTGCGGGTGACTCGCCCTGAACTTGACGATTACCTCGTTGGGGCTGTACTCGGTTGCTTGGAGAAGAGAACTCCACAGGGAAAGAGCCAGTATTCCCAGGAGCGCCGCTCGTGTTTTTCTCACCCTATACCCCCTGATCGCGAACGATCACAGGGACAGAGGCAAGGGAAGTGCCAATTCTATGACGAAGGCAGGGTTGTTTTTATATTGATTATTATCATAATGTTATAAATTTCATCGCGACATGTGAGCTTTCTTTGACGATTACCGGGATCACTTTTCTGTATTTCCAGTTACACAGCAGCTGTATTCCGCAGAACCTCTCCATCCATCGCCAGCCAGTCTTCCACTCCTTCGGCCTGCTCCCGGAGAACTACCCCTCGTGGCATTTCTCGACCCTCGGAATCGGATCACGACGGTGTATTGCCGCCGATGCCTTTGCCGACAACTTTATCCCAATACAGCCGGGCAAGCTCTCGATAGGATTGCTGGGGTATTTCCTGCGGCCTCGCCATGAGATCGATCCCTACCTCGATGGCAAGAGACGCCAGCATGTCCTTGTTGAGACCCGGGAGATGGATGAGCGTGTTTTTCAGAATCTTTCTCCGCTGTCCGAACGCACAGAAAACCACGTCCTTGAAGATATTGCCTTCTGATATGGGTATTGGATCGGGTTTCGGCACGAGCTTGATCACGCGGGAAACCACCTTAGGCCGCGGGAAAAAATTTGCAGGCGACACAACAAATGCCGCACAGGGCACAAAGGCAGAGGAGACCAGTACACTCAGCGCAGAGTACTCGGTGTTGCCAGGTCGGGAACAGATCCTCCGCGCCACCTCTGACTGCACCATCACCACCACGGTGGAGAGACGTGATGCATGGTCGACCAACCGGATAACGAACTGTGTTGCGATGTTGTAGGGCAGGTTTGCAACTATCTTCATGCCGTCCGAGAGGAGCTCGTCGAGATCCATCTCAAGGATATCTCCGTGGAGGAGCTTCAGGTTTGCCTGCCCGGAAAACATGACGGCGAGGGTTTCATAGAGATCATCGTCCTTTTCAACGGCCAGCACCCTCGATGCCCTCTGAACGAGTTTCTTGGTGAGAATCCCCCTGCCAGGCCCGACCTCGAGAACAGGCTCAGCCTTCAGGTCAGCCAATGAGACCATCTTCTCCACGATGGCTGTGTTCACGAGAAAGTGCTGTCCGAGGGAACGCTTTGGCCTCATACCCCTCCATTGGGACTTCTCTCACCATGCGGCCTCGGGGAGGCGAGGTATGAAAACCTCGTACTCCTCAGGCAGCGCCCTGGAACCGAGTGCTTCACGAAACCAGCTCAGGAATGCCCTGCGGGTCTTTTCTGAAGAGATGACCATCTCGAGACGGCGTTCATGTCCAGGGAGGCACGGGTTCCTTCTCTGAAGTGTCGAATGCTCGCGATCCCGATCATGGCTGCATTGTCGGTACAGTATTTCCGGTGAGGGATGACCAGTTCGATTCCTTCTCCCGCACACCTCTCCCTGAGGGCATGCCTGAGGCTTGAATTGCTCGCAACGCCCCCGCTGACCACAAGGAGGTCCATGGCACAGTCCTTGACTGCCTTGATGGCTTTGACAACCAGAACATCCGTCACCGCAGCCTGAAACGCTGCTGCAATCTTTTGTACAAGGTACTCCTTTCCCGGAACAGGTTCCTTGTGTTGAGGCAGCCCGGAAAATCTCAAGTTCATCTCGGGGAATATCTCTGACCGGATCACGAGATTCAGCACCGCGGTCTTCAATCCCGAGAAGCTGAAGTCATAGCTGTTATCATGGATCTTTGGTCGCGGAAGGTCGATCTCGTCGCAGGCAATCCCCTGCGAGATCCTGTCGATGATCACGCCTCCTGGATACCCGAGGTACAGGAGTTTTGCCACCTTATCAAAGGCCTCTCCTGCCGCGTCATCCAGAGTGTGTCCGATCTGCGCAACGGCGTCGGGAGCGTCTATCCGGTAGAGCGACGTGTGCCCGCCGGAAACGACAAGCCCGATGTGCGGATATCTCACTGTTCCATCGATGGATGCGGCACAGAGATGCCCCTCCAGGTGATTGATGCCGCATATCGGAATGTTAAGGGCATAGCCCAGCGCCTTGGCAAACGATATCCCCACGAGGAGCGCACCCACCAGACCCGGTCCCTGGGTGACGGCAACCCCCCCGAGATCCCTCCGATCGATACCTGCCTGTTTCAACGCCTCGGACACCACAGGCCCAATGAGCTCGACATGTCTGCGTGATGCGATCTCCGGAACTACTCCCCCGAAGGCGGCATGGTCGGCTATCTGGCTGGCAACAACATTCGAGAGCACTTCGGCGGTGTCTGTCACCACCGCGGCAGCGGTTTCATCACATGAGGTTTCAATAGCAAGGATGTACATGGGGTGGCTTTCCTCAGTCGACCTTTATCGATGGCCATTCTTCCGGTGATGGCAGTACCACGCTGGTGTCCCGATCCCTCTGCCCTGAGATGCAACCAGCCGGAGGAGCATTCAAGGGATACGCAGGGGACATTATCTGAGCTGCTCTCTTGGAATGGTCGTCGCCAATCTCATTCCTCCCTCGGTGTCAAAGACATAGAACGTTACCCTCTCCCAGCGGGAGATTTCCGGGGGGACCTTCACCGAGATGGGCCTGAAATTCCGTATGGAAAATTCCATACCCCTTTCCCAATCAGTGGGAACTCCTTTGTTCAGTGTCGTTTCAGGATGGCTTAAGAACTGCCCTCCCTTCCTGAAGACGACGAACAGGTGTCCCGTGGCCCGTGCCCCTCTCTCTGAGAGGATATTTTCAAGCTTGAAAGAGATGCTGCCTTCTGCAAGAGATATCTCGGCGATTCCCGCAATGGGCGGTTTCAGATCACTGATCACCGGCGACTCCGATGTCTGTTCGGGTGGATACGTGATTGCCATGCTCAGCCTGTTTTTCAGAGAGAGCATCTCTTCGTCTTTCCTGGCCATCAGCACCCTGAGCTCCTGGATCTCTTCTGCCTGCGCAACGATTGCTCGCCCCTTGTTCTCGAGCATCCGAACGTTCTGCACCACGAGAACAGTCACCGAGATCAGTAATCCGATCAAGGCAGCCAGGAGAAAGAAACAAAATCTCACACCCCAGGGCCCGACAGTTTTTATGATCTTTCCGTCGGTGATCCGCATGATGATGACCTGAAGAGGACCACCCCTCATAATGGTACCTCCGCTTGTTCTCTACCGGTGGACCATGGCGATCCTTCGTATGCCGCCCTTTGCCTCTGAGACTGGACAACCAACCTTTTTCCTCTCGCTTTCACGCATGTGAACTGCTCAAGAGAGCTTTCGCCTCTCCATGGTCCTGGCATGGTCGATACGGCTGTTTGCACGGAACAACTCCTGAAACCTTTATGGAGTGGAGGAAAGAATGTCCTTCCTGCTGAGGATGGAGCGCACCTCTATCCCAAGGGATTCTATGGCTTCCTTGCCTCCTTCGCACCGGTCAAAAATCGCCACCACCATGTCAATGGACATGCCTGCGTCCCGGACACGCTCGATTGCAGCGATCGTACTGGCACCGGTGGTGATCACGTCCTCAACGATCACTGCCTTCATCCCAGGAGCAATGGGCCCTTCGATGAGATTTCGGGTTCCGTGATCCTTCTGTGCCTTTCTCACGAGAAAAGAAACGACATGCCTGCCGGACTGAAAGGCCACGATGCTCGTGGCCACGGCGATCGGGTCCGCCCCGAGACTCATTCCGCCGACAGCATCGACCTCCCGGCCCGAGATCATCTCGGTAATGATCGATCCGATGAGAAAGGCCCCCTTGGGATTCAGCGTCACCTTCCTCATATCCACATAGAGATCGGATACCCTGCCTGAAGCAAGGGTGAACGTGCCGATTTTCACGGCATCCTGTATCACCAGCGTTCGCAACTCATCAATGCTGCTCATGGAACACCCTTTCAAAGATTGTCTCAACGTGGCCCAGGTGGTGGGAAAGATCGAAGAGCCCTTCGAGCTCATCCTCCGTGAGGACCCCCATGATGTCTGGGTCTTTTTTCAGGTGATCTTTGAAGTCACCCCTGGTCTCCCACACCTCCAGGGCAGTGCGCTGAACCAGACGGTAGGCCTCATCCCGGGCAAGCCCCTTGTCCACCAGTGCAAGCAGGACCCCCTGAGAGTGCCACAGCCCCCCCGTGAGATCGATATTCCTGAGCATGTTTTCCGGAAAGACCACCAGCCCCTCAATGATCGAGGAAAGCCGAACCAGGGAGAAATCGAGAATCGTTGTTGCATCAGGGCCCATCACCCGCTCCGCACTGGAGTGACTGATATCACGCTCGTGCCACAACGCCACGTTCTCCAGCGCAGCGACGCAGTATCCCCTGAGAAGCCGGGACAGTCCCGTGATGTTTTCGGAAAGGATCGGGTTCTTCTTGTGAGGCATGGCAGAGGATCCCTTCTGCCCTGTTCCGAACGGCTCCATGGCTTCAAGCACCTCTGTTCTCTGAAGATGCCTGATCTCGGTGGCTATTTTTTCGATCGTGGCGCCGATGATCGCACAGGTGGCAAAGAACTGGGCATGCCTGTCTCTCTGGAGCACCTGGGTGCTTATGGGGGCTGCCTTCAGCCCGAGCCGTTCACAGGCGAATGCTTCCACTTCAGGAGGAACGTTTGCGAACGTTCCCACGGCACCGGAGATCTTCCCGTAGGAAATCACCTCCAGGGCATCTTCCAACCGTTTGAGATTCCGCTCCATCTCAGCGAACCACAGAGCAAACTTGAGGCCGAAGGTTGTTGGTTCTGCGTGGATTCCGTGGGATCTTCCCATGATGGGGGTGTGCTTGTACTCAAAAGCCTTCTTCTTCAGACACGCCATGAGCGCCCTGATGTCATCGGTAATGATGAGGCTGCTCTCCTTGAGCTGCAACGCGTAGGCGGTGTCGAGCACATCCGAAGAGGTCAGCCCCATGTGAATGTAGCGGGCATCGTCTCCCACATGCTCGGCAAGGCAGGAGATAAAAGCGATGACATCATGTCTGGTGATCTCTTCGATCTCCTCTATCCGTGAAACGCTGAAGGTAGCGCTGCGTTTGATGTGCTCGAGACTCTCCCGTGGAATGCTGCCGAGCCTCTCCCAGGCTTCGCACACGGCAATCTCGACATCCATCCATTTCTGGTACCTGTTTTCATCGGACCAGATTCTGCCAAGCTCTTTTCTCGTGTATCTCTCTATCACGCCCCGGCTCCCCTCCGATCGATCATGAAGTTGCTCCCCTCCAGGGATTTTATGTATTTCTTAATGTCCGTGGCATCACGGGATGCCTCTCCATAGTGGCTGTAGCTGCTCCCACGGTTTATCACCACAGCGATGGAGATAGTCATCACGGGAAACGCCTTCTCCGTCCCCTCACGGGTAGTCGTCGTGATACCGTCGTTGGCCAGGTCCTCCTCATTGTAGAAATTTCTGATGACCAGGTCAAACCGTTCTATGATCTCTTCACACAGGGTTCTTGCATCCCTGCCCGGACAGATGAATACGAAATCATCGCCTCCGATGTGACCGACAAAGCTCAAAGAATCGTTGATTTCTCTGACCGCATTGGTGATGATCCGTGCCGTGGCAAGAATCACTTCATCCCCCCGGGAAAAACCGTAGCGATCGTTGAAGGGCTTGAAGTTATCGATGTCAACCCATGCGACAGCAACGTCTCTGCCCTCGTCAAACATGCGCTGGATATGCCGGATGACGGATTCGTTTCCGGGAAGCCTCGAGAGGGGATTGGTGTCGATGTCTCTGAGTGAACGCTTGGCGATGAATTCCAGGCGGCTCATGATGGCCTGAGCATCATCGTCTGCGTTTATGAAGTCATCGATGGGGATCTCCTTCCAGGTCTTTTCGGGCAGATCGTCAGCCGTCAGAACAGCCACGATCGGCAGGTGCCCGAAGATGGTATTTGTCCTGAATTCCTGGACGATCCTTTCCTCATTGGAGAACAGCGAGGGCCTGTCTATGAGAATGATGTCGGGAGGATCCATGTAGATCAGCGAAACGTAGTCCTGACTGCTCAGAATCACCTGAACAGATTCAAAAAATTCCTCGATCAGGGATGCAATCTTTTTTTCAACCCTGTCTTTGACAATGATGATTGCCTTCACTGCCTAGTCCTCCGGGGCACCGAGACGGGCGTCGGCTTCTGCCAGGTCGTCCAGGATCTGTGAGGCCATCTCCTTGAGATCGAACCTCGAGAGTCCCAGGGTCTCCCACGCAGAAGGAGAGATCCGGGAAACCCATGGATCACCACCACTGCCCACACCAAAGGCACGAACAATACTGTCTGCAACATGGACGATGGATACCCGCTCCCTGATCTTGGGTGCCTTGTGTGGCTCATGGTGGAAGGTGATGGGAATGGTGAGCCGCTCCGGGAGCTTCCATTCCTGGGCAAGCCACGATCCGATCTGGGCATGGTCGAGACCCAGAATCTCAAGTTCCGCTTCCCTGAAGGAATAGTTCCTGTTCTCCACCAGACCCCTGATCTTCTCGTAATCATCTTGAAGGGAAACCCTGATGAGAACCTTGCCGATGTCGTGCAGCAGAGCGGCCGTGGATATTTCTTCAGGATCGCTGAGATTCAGGACCCGGCAGATCCTTCCAGAGACCACAGCACACCCGAGTGAGTGCTCCCAGAGACCGATCATGGATTTTTCCATGAGATCGAACACCGATGCGGACAGGACAACGCCCTTGATCACGTTGAATCCGAGGAGAATGATGGCATGACTGATAGAAGAAATCCGTCCTGGAAATCCGTAGAAGGGTGAATTGACAAGCCTCAATACTTTCGCTCCCAGCACCTGATCGGAGCCGATAAGCTTTCCGACATCCTTGGCCGTTACTTCGGGGCTTTCCACCATGGTGGTGAGCTTGTTCACAACCTGTGGTAACGTCGGCAGGCTCTGTATCCGCTTCGTGATAGCCTTGAGCTGCTGAGACCTATCCATGGTCCGGCTCTCCCGACGTGGTCTCTTCCGCGCGCCCCTGTACCTTCAGGGCACTGAGCACCGAAGCCTTCAGATCCTCCATGATGGGATCACCCTTCACCCGGGAGAACCGGTATTCCGTCTCAGCGATTTTCTGTTCCAGGGTATTTTCATCGCCTCTATCAACCGGATGACCCTTCACCACGAGGCTCTCAACGTTCATCTTCTTGAGCCGTTCGAGAATGATCGCATTGAGCTCGGTTCCCTCTGCGCACAGAGCCATCCCCTTGTCGTTCCTCACAGCTCGTGCGAGAACCATCCCAGGCCGCACGAGATTGATGGGAACCTTCTGCATCGCGGCCCCGAAATCCCTACCGTACCCTGGCGCCAACCGAAGGAGCCCTGTCGAAGGTGACCAGGGCAAGGGTTCCTTCCGGTGTGTCTGTGGCGAGCAGCATCCCCTCGGAGGTAATACCCCTGAGTTTCACCGGCTTCAGATTGGTCACAACCGCGATGTGTTTTCCTGTGAGCTCTTCGGGCGCATAGTCACGTGCAATCCCTGCTGCAATCTGAATTGTTCTGCCCACATCAACCTGCAGCACCAGGAGTTTATCGGAGTTCTTCACTCGTTTTGCATCGAGGATCTCTCCTACGAGGATCCTGAGACGCGAAAACTCACCGATGTCGATGAGGTTCTCCTGTTCGGGAGACGCACACTCTTTTGGAGCGATCTTCTCCACCCGTGGGAAAAGGGCTTTTCCTGAAAGTATCTTCGTTCCCGGCGTGAGCTGGCCGAACGATGAGAGCCCCTCTGAGTTGATTTCCCCATGATACCCGATCAGGGCTGTGATCTTTTTCGAGGTCTCGGGCATCACCGGAAAGACCATGAGGGCAACGTGACGAAGGGACTCCATGATGTGATACATCACGGTGGAGAGACGATCTCTGTCTGTTTTCGCAAGTTCCCAGGGCGCCGTCGTGTCGATGTACTTGTTCAGTGCGGATATAAGCGACCAGACCGTGATCATGGCGGCGTGCATTTCGAGGTTCTCCATCTTCGCGTGATACCCTGTGACGATCCGTTCCGTGAGATCTCTGAGCCCGGTATCCACTTCGAGGAGCTGCCCCGCTGTCTCCGGCAGAATTCCATCGAAATACCGCTCCACCATGCTGGTGCTCCTGCTCACGAGATTGCCGAGATCGTTCGCGAGATCGGCATTGTAGCGATCGACAAGCGCTTCCTCCGAAAAGTTGGAATCGAGCCCGAAAACCATCTCTCTGACGAGAAAATAGCGGAAGGCATCCACTCCGTAGCGGTTCTTCAGCTCCATGGGGTCGACCACGTTGCCGAGACTCTTTGACATCTTTGTCTGGTCGATATTCCAGAATCCATGCACATTGAGATGCCTGAAGGGGTCCACCCCGGTGGCCTTGAGCATGGTGGACCAGTACACTGCATGGGGCTTCAGGATGTCCTTGCCCACAAGATGCTGACATGCCTTCCAGTAGTCTTCGAATTCATTGCCGTCGGGATATCCGATGCCGGTGAGGTAGTTGATGAGGGCATCGAACCAGACATAACAGACAAAGTTTTTATCAAAAGGCAGTTCTATACCCCAGGTGAGCCTGGTCTTCGGTCTGGAGATGCACAGGTCGTCGAGGGGCTCCCTGAGCATGCCCAGCACCTCGTTCCGATACCTCTCGGGGCGAATGAAATCGGGGTGTTCCCTGATGTGTTCCACAAGCCAGGGCCGGTATTTCTCCATCCTGAAAAAGTAGTTCTGTTCCTGGCGGTATTCAAACTCCGTCTGGTGTATGGGGCACGTTCCGTCCACCATCTCGCTCTCGGTATAGAACCTCTCGCATCCCACACAGTAGTTTCCACCATACTCTCCGAAGTAGATGTCGCCCTTTTCATAGACACGCTGGAGAATCCCCTGGACCGTTCTCACATGATCGGGATCGGTGGTTCTGATGAACCGGTCGTTCTCTATGGTGAGTTCCGGCCAGAGATCCCTGAACCGGCCGCTGTTTTCATCTGCGAGGAGCTTCGGCGTTGTTCCGAGCTTCTTCGCGGTTTCCATAATCTTGTCGCCGTGTTCGTCGGTGCCGGTGAGAAAGAACACCTTGTCACCGGAAAGCTTGTGGTAACGGGCAAGGACATCGGCAATCACCGTGGTATAGACATGGCCGAGGTGGGGTTTTGCATTCACGTAGTAGATGGGTGTCGTGATGTAGAAGTGTTCCTTCATGGCTGCTTCTTCCTTTTCTTTTTGGCGCTCCTGTTCCGGGATCTCCTTCTCTTTGACTGCGTTTGTCCGGGTTCATTGGATCGATCTCCCTCACCCCGGGCAGTCTCCTGCTGAGCAATCTTTTCCTTTTCATGAACGGCAAGCTTCTGTTCAACCAGCTGCTGGTATTCCTGCTCGGAAATGATATCGGAGACCGAAGACTTGATGAAGCGCCTGTCGGATAGCTTTGCAACGAAACTCTGGTTGATGACATTGATGCTCACCACCGTTGCTTCTCCCTGCTCCAGGAACACCTTCTTTCCCGGCTTGGGGAGGTTCTCGATGAGATTGGCGTAGGAGTCTTTTTCATAGGCGAGGCAGCACTTCAGTTTACCGCAGAGTCCGGAAATCTTGATGGGGTTGAGCGTCATGTTCTGATTCTTTGCCATCTTGACCGAAATCCGCTGAAACCCGGTGAGGAAGGTGGAGCAACACAGCTCTCTCCCGCAGCTGCCGATGCCACCGAGCATGGCTGATTCCTGCCTGGTTCCTATCTGTCTCAGTTCTATTCTGGTCCTGTACTTGTCCACCAGATCCTTCAAAAGATCCCGGAAATCCACTCTCCCTTCCGCAACGAAGTAAAAGGTGATCTTGTTTTCATCGAACAGCTGCTCAACCCGCGTGAGCTTCATGGGAAGCTTCCGCTCAGCGATGCGGGTCTGGCAGAAGGCGAAGCATTCCTTCTCCTTTGCCTGTATCCTTTCCAGCTTGATCCTGTCATCTTTCGTGAGCTTCCTGAGAACGGGCTTGATCTCATCGAGGCCGGAGGCTTCCTCTTCCGTGGTATACCCGATGACCTTTGCCGCACAGAGTCCCGACTCGGTGTTCACGATGACGAGTTCACCCTCTGCAAGTTCAAAATCAAGGGCATCAAAGATGTAGGGTGTTGGAATGGCGGGGAAACGCACACATACCAGTCTCTTCGGTTTCTCCGGTTGAATTGCGTGTTCTTTCTGCTCGGTGTCTTCTGTCTGTTCCATCGCGGCCATGTTAGCAATCTTGTACTGCATTTATCAAGAACATCTTTTCACACACGTAAGCGTGCTGTTCGCCACCAGGAGATACGAAACGAGGCGCCCGGCATCACGTACTCACCAAGACGTGTTCTCTTGACTGCATTGAGAAAGAAAATAGGCAAAGACCTCCATCTATGGTACAGGAGAGATACGCTTCATATTCATGGGGGGGAATGATGACATTGTGGGAGTTCTTCATCAAGGGTGGCCCGATGATGTGGCCCCTGCTGTCCTGTTCCATTATAGCCCTGGCCATCATTATCGAACGGATCTTCGCGCTCAGGCAGGCCAAGATCATTCCCAAAGATCTCGTGGAGGAGGTTGAACGCCTGACGCGCATGGGAAGGCTCAATGATATCGATCAGCTGCTCAAGAGAAATACCTCCCCCATCTGCTCGGTCATCGGTGTTGCCATCAAGAATGCGGGCATGCGCAGAGAGATCATCAAGGACTACATGGAGGAGGCAGGTGCGAGTGAGGCATATGCCATCGAGCGGTATATCGATATTCTCGGAATCATAGCAACCATCTGTCCCCTTCTCGGCCTCCTGGGAACAGTCTCCGGGATGATCACCTCCTTCCAGGCAGTGGGAGGCACCGGGAGCGAGAGCCAGATGCTCGCCGCAGGGATATCAGAGGCCCTCATAACCACGGCAACCGGCCTCTCCATAGGGATCCCGGTCTATATCTTCTACCGCTTTTTCATCGCCAGGAGCGATTACCTCCTCCTGGAAATGGAAAAAACCTCTGCGAGGATCCTGGAATATCTCAAGGGCGAAAACTATGAGGTTCAGAAGGAAACGAGATAAGACTATTTCCGCACTGGATATCACACCGCTGGTGGACGTGGTGTTTCTGCTGCTCATCTTCTTCATGCTCTCCATAGGCTCCGCCATAAACCTGAGTGATGTCATGCTGCCAGGCTCATCCAGCGGAAAATCCCTCGTCACAGAGGCGCTCGCTCTGGCCATTACTCCTGATGGAATCACGGTTGACGGAACGTCAACGTCGCTGCAGGCCCTCTCCTCTCTCCCCCATGACCGGGACATCATTATTCTCGCATCGAGAGAACTCCCGTATTACCGGGTGGTAGAGGTGCTCGACGCACTGAGATCGACGAATCACACCAGGGTCTCCTTGGCGACAAAACCTCTGAAGAACTGACGAGATCGCTTGTAAAGAGCTGCGGGGAAAAAGCTGGCAGCATTTGACACTGGTTATCGCCCGTACTATTATGTACACGGTGAAGAGGATACTGGTTGTAGAAGATGACAAGAATGTGCAGACGCTCCTGAAAGATGAGCTGAACGACGAGGGATACATCATCGATACAGCGGCAAACGGCAAGGATGCACTGAATCGTCTGCAGGGCGATGAGAAGCCCGATCTCATCATCCTTGATCTCCGAATGCCCCGGATGGATGGCTTGGAGACCATGGGGCATCTCCTCAAATCGTCTCTGGCAACACCGGTTGTCATCCATACTGCCTACCCGAGTTATAAAAATGATGTCATGGCAATGGCGGCAGACGCCTTTGTGGTGAAATCCCACGACCTGAAAAAACTCAAGCACGTGATCCATGAACTCATAGGAGAATAATGTTCCACGAGCACGACATTGAAGTGATCATTCTCGGGGGAGGAAAAGGGGAACGTCTCTACCCGTTGACCAAGGACCGGGCGAAGCCTGCCGTACCCTTCGGGGGAATGTACCGCATCATCGACTTCACCCTGTCCAATGTCGTCAACTCCGGTCTGAAAAGAATCTACGTGCTCTCTCAGTACAAGTCGCTTTCCCTTGACCGCCATATCCAGAGGGGGTGGCTGCCGTTTTTCTCCTACCCTACCGGTGAATTCATCTACAACATCCCTGCCCAGCAGCGGATCGGAAGCAGCTGGTACGAGGGGACGGCAGACGCCGTATTTCAGAACATCTACACCCTCCAGCAGGAAAATCCCACCTATACCCTCATCCTTTCAGGAGACCACATTTACCAGATGAATTACCTCGACATGATCAGGTTCCATGACCAGCAGGACGCCGATGCGACGCTGGGCGTAGTCCCCATGCCCGTCGAGACAGCGCCGAGCTTCGGTGTGGTGAATATGCGACCTGACAACACCATTGAGGGGTTCCAGGAAAAACCCAAGAAACATCCCAGCACCCTGCCAGGTGATCCTTCGAAGATCCTGGTGTCCATGGGAATCTATGTCTTTAGAACTGACGTGCTCATCAAACAGCTCATCGAGGATGCAAAGCTCAAGTCAAGTTCCCATGATTTCGGCAAGGACGTCATTCCCAGGATGCTCAGACACCACCGCCTTATGGCATTCCGCTTCGAGGGAATCATGAACAACGAGTACTGGCGAGACATCGGGACGTTGGATGCGTACTATGATGCCAACATGGATCTGGTTTCCGTTACTCCCAGCTGTAACCTATATAATCCCGATTGGCCCGTTCACACCGTGTACAGCCCGTATCCCCCTGCTAAAATGATCTTTTCCGGGGGCGAGGACGGCAAGCGAATAGGCACGGTATTTGATTCCATCGTGAGCAACGGCGCCATCATCTCGGGAGGAATGGTCATACGATCGATCATCTCGCCCAATGTTCGGGTAAACAGCTATGCCGAAGTGTCGGATTCCATCATCTTGGAAGGTGTCGACGTAGGAAGGAACTGCAAGATCCGCCGGGCCATCATCGACAAGTATGTGAGAATCCCTCCAGGGACCACCATCGGGTTTGACTTCGAACAGGACAAGAAACTCTACGATGTCTCTCCCGGAGGGATTGTCGTGATTCCCAGAAACACGGCCTTCAACTGAAACTTTCCGAGCATGCGCTACTCTGTGATAAGCCTGGGGTGCCACAAGAATCTTGTGGACTCCGAGTACCTGTGCGAACAGATCATCACAGGCGGCGGCATCCTCGAGCAGGACCCCGATAATGCCGACATCGTAGTGGTCAATACCTGTTCATTCCTCACTTCGGCCGTGGAAGAATCAATCGATTCGCTGCTGGAGTTCATTTCTCGAGGAAAACAGGTGATCTGCGCCGGATGTATGATCAGCCGCTACGGCAGAGATCTGCTCGATGAATTGCCGGAGGTAGCGCTCTTTATCGGTCCCGGCAGGTATGCAGAGCTCATCGATGCCATCACATCGGGACAACTCTATCTGTCCCCGAAATTCGACAGCGTTGTGAGTCGATCCTTCTGTACCACCGGCGCGAGCGCATTTGTCAAGGTCAGCGAAGGGTGCTCGAACCACTGCAACTACTGTCTCATCCCCTCGATCCGGGGGGAACTCACGAGCAAGCCCATCCAGACGGTCATCGAAGAATGCAGGGTTCTCGCTGATGGAGGTGTCCGGGAGATCATTCTCGTGGCCCAGGACCTCGGCAGCTATGGCGCCGACACAGCAGACGCGGAATCCCTGCCGCGTCTGCTGGAGCAAGTCGCGCTCATAGAAGGCATCTCCTGGATCCGACTCATGTACGTACACCCTGCCTCTCTCACGGAGGACCTCGTGAAGGCCATGAGGGACATCGACAAGATCTGTCCCTACATCGACCTCCCTATTCAGCATTGTTCGGAAACAGTGCTCAAGGCCATGGGCCGCCGTGGCGGTTCCCGTGCAGTCAAACGAGCCATTGACCTCTTGAATTCTACGCTCGAGGATATCTGGATCAGGACCACGGTCATGGTGGGACACCCTGGTGAGGACGAGACTGCATTCGCCGAGATCGAAACCCTTATTTCCCAAGGCCATTTCGCCCACCTGGGGGTCTTCTGCTTCTCACCCGAACAGGGCACCCGGAGCTATTCCATGAAAAACCGCCCGAACAAAACCCGTGCACAGTCCCGGAGAAACAGGATCATGGCCCTCCAGCAGGATATTTCGAAAAAAAGACTTCACAAGCTCATCGGGGAAGAGGTACAAGTCCTCGTGGAAGGGATCCACCCCGAGACCGATTTTCTCTTCATCGGGCGGACAGCATTCCAGGCACCCGATGTTGACGGGGTGACCATCATCACCGAGGGGACCGTGGAAAGGGGAAGGCTGCATCAGGCGAACATCACGGACGCGAATGACTATGATCTGATAGGAACAGTGCTATGACCGATCAGGAGATCATCTCCATCGGGAGAGAGGCGATCCGCATCGAGATCGAAGGACTCGAGTCACTCCTCGACCAGTTGGACGAAGCCTTTGTCAGGGCCGTCGAGACGATATCGTCCCTCAAGGGAAAGGTCGTGCTCACCGGCATCGGCAAATCCGGGATCATCGCGAAAAAAATCGCATCCACCATGATGAGCATCGGGACACCGGCCATTTTCATGCATCCCGTTGATGGGCTCCACGGAGATTTAGGAGCCATCATGCCCCAGGATGCCTGCCTGATCATCTCCAACAGCGGAAGGACCAAGGAAATCTGTGATCTCCTCACCTCTCTCAAGAGTCTCGCCATTCAGGTCATTGCCATCACCGGAGATCCTGAATCGCCCCTTGCGAGGCAGGCGGACATCACCCTGACCTGTACCGTCAGGCGCGAGGCATGCAACATGGGCCTTGCCCCCACAGCATCAACCACTGCACAGCTTGCTCTCGGCGACGCAATCGCAGTGGTGCTTTCCCGCATCAAGGGATTCAACCAGGAGGCATTCAAAATTCTCCATCCTGCAGGAGAGCTCGGAAAACAGCTCTCGTCCAAGATCTCCCAGCTCATGATCACGGGTAATAATATCCCGATGGTCACGCCAGACACCCCGTTGGAGAAGATCGTGCGGGAAATGACGGATAAATCACTGGGTCTGACCTTGGTGGGTGAAGCTGCACAGATCCAGGGCATCATCACTGACGGAGACCTGCGCAGGGGGCTGCTGAACCATGGCTCCTCTCTCGAGGGCCTCACCGCTTCAGACATCATGTCTTCTTCTCCCCGGAGGATTTCTGGTGACAAGCTTGCGCTCGATGCCCTTGACATGATGGCGAAGTTTCAGATCACCTCCCTCATCGTTACCGACGAATTAGGGGTCTTCAGCGGGGTGATCCACCTCCATGATCTCCTGGGCAGAGGAAAGCTCGGGCTCAGGGGAACCTGAACCTCATCCCGAGAGACGCACCGCACGTTCCGTACAAACTCCTTCCTCGGCTTTGCGATGAACCCTTTATCTTCTTGGAGAATATCCCTATGATAGATGCATACCCTACTAATGTGAGGTGATGATATGGAGACATCATGGCAGGACGTGCTCGACAGGCTCCACTACGGAGTCTACCTGGTGAGTATCGCCGCGGACGGTCTGTATAACGGGATGATCGCTTCATGGGTCTCCCAGTGTTCCCACGAACCGCCCATGATCAGCCTGGCAATCAGGAAGAACCGGCTCTCGCATGCCCAGATCATGCAGACCGGGAAATTCACCCTGAATCTGCTTCCCAGGGATGCACCGGAACTGGTGAGACAGTTCAAAATCCCTGACTGGAAACACAAGTTTGATGGCATCGACCATTCCCTCTCACCCCTTGGAAACCCAGTTCTTGCAGTATCACCGGGGTACCTTGACTGCACGGTGGAAAAGGCCATCGATACCGGAGACCACACCCTGTTCATCGGAAAGATCGTCGGGGGAGCGTTCCAGGCATCCGATGAACCCATGACTACTGCACAGTACCCTGGAAGGTATCGGGGTGATACCTGATTCTTGCGGGAGTCTCCGCCCGACGAGAACAGACTTCAATTGAACGGGCGATACGCATCCTCACGACTCCAGTGCATAAAAAAGGGAGGAACCGTTGGTTCCTCCCTTCTGCAATAACTGATGGGGTGAGTCTTAGACGGCGAATGCCTCGTCCGGGATCCTCACAGCGCTGATTTCGTCCTTGGTCAGCGTCTCGCACTTGGCGGGAACAAGGGCCGTTGTCCGATTGATAAAGAACTTTGCGCTCTCGATCTTTCCCGTGTAGAAGGCCTTGTCCTTTTCTGTGGGGCTGTTTCCGAGGGCTTCGGATGCTGTATTTGCCATCCAGATGTGGAACCAGCCGACCAGTGAATCTCCCAGGCACGTGAGGAAATCGGTCGCAGCGATGAGCGGGATAAAGGGGTTGGTCCTGATGAGCTGGCTGAACTGCATGGCAGCTCCGGCACAGGCATTCAGCGCCTTCTCGACGATCTCTGCCTCTTCCTTCAGGTTCTCGTTTCCTTTGGCCTTGGCGACCTCAGCCTGGGTTTCTCCCAGGAGATTCATGAAGTAGAGCCCCTTCTTCATGCCGAGTTTCCGTCCCAGGAGGTCAAGGGCCTGGATGCCATTTGTCCCCTCATAGATCGCATTGATCTTATTGTCCCTGAACATCTGCTCCACCGGATACTCGCGGCAGTAGCCGTATCCACCGTAGGTCTGAATCGCAAGGATGGTGACGATGTCTGCCATGTCTGTGCAGTACGCCTTCACGATGGGGGTGAACATCTCGATCATGCCCTGCCACTTGTCTGTATCTTCGTCGGTGGTGGCCACCTTCTTCCTGTCCATGACGTAGTAGCAGTACAGGGCCAGGGCACGGATACCCTCGGTGATGGACTTCATCTTGAGGAGCATCCTGCGGACATCGGGGTGATTGATGATGGTAACCTGCTTTGCATCAGGATTCTTCATCTCCATGACGCTGACACCCTGGAAGCGCTCCTTTGCATAGGCAAGGGCATGGAGGTAGGCTGCGCTGGACATTGCCACACCCATCATGCCAACGCCCTGGCGCTCTTCGTTCATCATGTGGAACATGATCTTCATGCCCTCGCGCTCCTCACCCATGAGGTAGCCGATGCACTTGCCGTTCTCACCGAAGTTCAGGGTACAGGTGGCGTTGCCGTGGATACCCATCTTGCTCTCGATGTTGCCCGTTGACATGTCATTGGGCTCGCCCAGGGTCCCGTCCTCATTGATCTTGATTTTCGGAACAAGAAAGATGGAGATGCCCTTGGTTCCAGCCGGATCACCCTCGATACGGGCAAGCACCGGGTGGATGATATTCTCTGTCAGGTCATGGTCGCCCGAAGAGATGAAGCTCTTGGTGCCGGTAATTGAGAAGGTGCCATCGGGATTACGCTTTGCCGTGGTTTTGAGGGCACCCACATCAGAGCCGGCTCCGGGCTCGGTAAGACACATGGTCCCTGCCCAGACCCCCGTGTACATCTTTTCCAGGATGATGTCGCGGAGCGGGTGCTGGAAGAAATCCTCGACAAGGCGTGCAGCTCCGTGGGTAAGACCGGCATACATGAGAAACGCCTGGTTTCCCGAAAGGAAGAAATGCGCTGCAACGGCACCCACTATGGCAGGGAACCCCTGTCCGCCAACCTCGGGGCTGTCGGAAACGGTCATCCAGCCGCCTTCACAGTAGAGCTGATAGAGCCTGTGATATGCCTCGGGAACGTACACCTTCCCGTCTTTGAATACTGCCTCAACGGGCTTCCTCTGGACTTCATCCGGATAGCTCGGTGCAATATCGTTTTCCGTCAGTTTCGCCGCCTGCGAGATTACCATGTTCACCATGTCAGCATCATGATAATCAAAGGGAGGCTTACCGAGAAGCTCTTCACCGATCTTGAAGACTTCGTGCAGGATAAAGCCCATATCTCTCTCGTCAACCCATAGACTTGCCATACTACCCTCCTTGTGTGAATTGTCTCTTCACTGTGTTATGAATGAGCACTCATTCTTATACCCCTTCAATCCCTGCGTGTCAACACAACTTCACCCAGGGAGTTCTCTTTGACGTGATACAGCATCAGAAAGATCATGGCGTCCGTGCTCATACCTTCCCTCAGGAGCCACTTTATTGCTGGTTAAACACGGTTTCACATTTCGGCTGGCTCCGATTTTTCTCCAACGTTTCTTCTCCTCCGGTTTTTCGGTTCTCCTCGTGAGATTCTGGTTGTCCTGTCACTGCAAGTATGCCATAGGTGAGAAGGCTGCCGGTTTGTGATTTCAGGCTGCGACGTGTGTCACGGAGATGCGGTGCATCTGTTTAGATAACTTATCGAAAGCCGGCATGCACCACTGACACATCACGCCTGATGCTCTGCAGATGTGATCCTTGTGAACGACTTGTCCGCGGAGGAGACACGATGGATATTCTAAGTGGCAAACTCACTGCACGGGACGGGTTGTCCCTGTTCTGGAAGACGTGGGTCCCGGAGAAGAAACCCAAAGCCCTCATTCATATCATTCATGGGTATGCAGAACACATCGACCGGTATACCAACGTGGTGGAACAGCTGATTCCCCACGAGTATGCCCTCTTCGGATCCGACCACCGTGGCCACGGCAGGAGCGACGGCAAGCGGGGCCATGTCAACAGATTTCAGGATTTCATCGATGACGAGTACCACTTTTCTCAGGAAGTGATCAGGAGAAAGTTTCCCGACATCCCCTACTTCATGCTGGGACATTCCATGGGAAGCCTCATTGCCCTGAACTACGTCGAACAGCACCGGGGAGGTATACGGGGCCTTGTCCTATCGGGAACTGGATCAGCTCCGGGGGCTGGTGTGCCGAAGATACTCCTCGTGGTAACATCGATCCTCTCCCGTCTTCTGCCCGGCATCCACGTGAAATCTCCCCTTCCCCCTGATTTCATCTCCAGAGATCCTGCTGTGGTGAAGGCCTACGAAGAAGATCCCCTGGTCTATAACGTGATCACGCCTCGGCTCGCCCATGAGATGAACACCGCCGTGACGATCGGGGCACACCGAGCGGGAACGGTTTCAATCCCCGTCCTCATCCAGCTCGGCTCGCAGGACACCGCTTTCTCTGGACAGCGTGAGCTCTTTGACGCCCTCGGATCAAAGGACAAGACCTTCAAGATCTACGAGGGGCTGAAGCACGAGGTCTACAACGAGCTCCCTGAGGACAGGGCAACCGTACTCGACGATCTCCTCTCATGGCTTGACTCTCACCTGTGAGGGAAGACTCTTTCCCTTAATCGGGAAGGAGAATTACTGCCCTGTTTAGAAGAAACCCCGCCCGGATCAGTACCGGTAGTGCTCTGATTTATAGGGTCCGTCGACCTCGACGCCGATGTAGTCGGCCTGCTCCTGCGTCAATCTGGTCATTTTGACACCGAGTTTGTTCAGGTGGAGGCGGGCAACCTCCTCATCGAGTTCCTTGGGAAGGGTCCTTACACTGATCTCGCGAGGATTTGTCCAGAGGTCGATCTGTGCCAGAACCTGGTTGGTGAATGAATTGGACATGACAAAGGAGGGATGGCCTGTGGCACAGCCGAGGTTCACGAGTCTCCCCTCTGCGAGCAGGTAGATGCAGTGACCATCGGGAAAGACATACTTGTCCACCTGGGGCTTGATGGTGACACGTTCGATGCCGGGATATGCATCGAGCCTGTCTACCTCGATCTCGTCATCGAAGTGGCCGATGTTGCACACGATGGACTGGTCGGGCATCTTCTCCATGTGCTCGATGCGGATAACCCTGCAGTTTCCGGTGGCGGTGACATAGATGTTCGCTTCTTCGAGGGCATCCTCCAGGGTCGTCACCTGAAACCCCTCCATGGCGGCCTGCAGGGCGCAGATGGGATCGATCTCGGTAACGAGAACCCGCGCGCCGAATCCGCGCATGGACTGGGCACAGCCTTTCCCCACATCCCCATACCCGCAGATGCACACCACCTTGCCGGCGACCATGACATCGGTAGCGCGCTTGATGCCGTCTGCCAGAGATTCTCTGCACCCGTAGAGATTGTCGAACTTGCTCTTTGTCACCGAGTCATTCACGTTCATGGCGGGGAAGAGCAGCGTTTTCTTCTCCATCATCTGGTAGAGGCGATGCACCCCGGTGGTAGTCTCCTCTGAAACCCCGCGGATATCCTGGGCGATGCGGTGCCAGAACCTGGGGTCTTCCTCCTGTTTCTTCCTGAGCACCGCATTGATGATAGTAAGTTCTTTATTGTCTGTGGGTTCTTCCAGCAGGGCGGGATTTTCTTCCGCCTGGTACCCTCTATGTACCATGAGGGTAGCATCCCCCCCGTCATCCACGATGAGGTTTGGCCCTCTGCCCGAGGAAAAACTCAACGCGGCAAGTGTGCACGCCCAGTAGTCTTCCAGGCTCTCCCCTTTCCAGGCAAAAACAGGAAGACCGCCCTCGGCGATGGCGGCTGCGGCATGATCCTGCGTGGAGAAGATGTTGCACGATGCCCAGCGCACATCAGCACCGAGCATCTTCAGGGTCTCGATGAGGACCGCTGTCTGGATGGTCATGTGGAGCGAGCCGGTGATGCGTGCCCCCTTGAGCGGCTGCACAGGGGCATACTTTTCTCTCACTGCCATGAGACCGGGCATCTCGTGCTCTGCGATGGCTATCTCCCTGCGCCCGAAGTCAGCCAGGGTACTGTCGGAAACCTTGAAGGGAAGACCTGAATAATCCGGCACCCTGATCTTCGTGTGTTTTTTCGCTGTTTCGGCCATAGTCAACGCCCCGCCCTCTCTTTGAGTATATCGACCTTGTCGGTCCTTTCCCAGGTGAACTCGGGCTCGAGCCTGCCGAAATGGCCGTAGGCAGCTGTCTTCTTGTAGATCGGCCTGAGGAGATCGAGGGCTTCGATGATCGCCTTTGGTTTTAACGGGAAGATGTCCCGGACCAGTTCAGAGAGTCGCTCGTCAGAAATAACACCGGTTCCTGCCGTATCGATCATAACAGACACCGGGTCTGCTACACCGATGCAGTAGGCGAGCTGAACAGAGCATTTCTTTGCAAGGCCTGAAGCCACGATGTTCTTTGCGATGTAGCGTGTCATGTAAGCCGCTGACCGGTCAACCTTGGATGGATCCTTTCCCGAGAAGGCTCCCCCCCCGTGGCTCGCGACCCCCCCATAGGTGTCAACAATGATCTTTCTCCCCGTGAGCCCGGTATCCGCGTGAGGCCCACCCAGGACAAACCTTCCGGTAGCATTGATGTAGTATTTGGTTTCAGCATCCAGCAGCTCAGCGGGAATGGTCTTCTTGATCACTTCCTCCATGATCCCGTCTCGCACCTGGTCGTAGTTCACATCTTCATCGTGCTGAGCCGCTATGACGACACTGGTGATCCTTTTCGGCGCTCCCCCCCGGTACTCCACGGTCACCTGGGATTTTCCGTCCGGCCTGAGAAACTCGAGCACTCCTGTCTTTCGTGCATCTGAAAGATTTTTTGTCAGGCTGTTCGCATAGAAGATGGAGGAAGGCATCAAAACCTCGGTTTCATCGCATGCATACCCGAACATCATTCCCTGGTCGCCCGCTCCCTGCTCCTTGAAGAGGCCCTGACCCTCCTGCACCCCCTGATTGATATCAGGAGACTGTCTGTCAATGGTCACGAGCACGCCACAGGTGTTCCAACTGAACCCCATCACCGACTCGTTGTATCCGATCTCCTTGACGGTCTGACGGGCAATCCTCTGAATGTCTACGTAGTGTGTCGTGGTAATCTCGCCTGACACAATGATAAGACCGGTGGTTACCATCGTTTCACAGGCAACATGAGCCTGCGTGTCGTTCGCAATGATATCATCAAGAATTGCGTCAGAGATGTTGTCTGCAACCTTATCAGGATGCCCTTCAGTAACAGACTCTGAAGAAAATAAAAAATTCCTGTCACCCATTCGTCGATCCTCCTAGATTTTGTATGTTCAGCAAAGCATCGATACCCGTTACAGGGAAAGAGCGGCATATCGAGCATGCTCTGCGTATCATGTCATCTCCGTGGCCAAGAAAAACCGTGCAGGCGATGTTCGTCTCAAACAACATGGTATCCCCTGGAACAGGTTCTGGAGGGGTTCACTTCCAACGCGAACCTCTTGTAGTCTTTTCTCCATTTCAGGCCCTTTTCTTGAGTCCGAGGTATGCGGCGATGTTCTCTGCATTGGCATCCAGCGACACCGGTTTGTTTTTCAGGTCATCCCGTGTCGTGATACCATAATCCGCCTCAAACGCGTCATCAAAGTAGAGCTGCTGAAATGAGGCAAACTTTAACTGATGGGAGGTGGAATCCACTACGAACTGACCCGTCTTCCGAATCAATCCTTCGGCCAACGCCTTCTTCAGTCCAGCGACAGACTCACCTCCCTGAGTGCAGACAACGTGGCCGTGCCGGTTTGCCATGAGCATTCCTTCCATGATCTCGCCTTCGGTCACGGAAATGGCATAAAACCTGTCTTCGAAGTGCTGCTCAACGAGTTTTTTCACCTTGGGGTATGAGACAGGGTCACCGATCATCGCAGCCTGGGCTACCGATGGGCTAACTTTCATGGGAGTGAACTGTCCTGTTTTTCGCCACCTCACGACAGGGTCGGCATGGTGACTCTGAACACCTAAAATCACCGGCAGAACAGGTATGATTCCCAACTCATACAGATCGATGAATCCTTCCATGATGGCCGTTATGTTTCCCGCATTGCCAATAGGGACCACAACCGTGAGATCCTCGGTATCCCAGAAAAGCTGCTGGGCCACCTCGTAGGCGTAGGACTTCTGTCCCAGAATCCTCACCGGGTTTTTCGAGTTGAGCAGCACCACATGATAGTCCTGGGCAAGCTCTTCGACAATGCGCATGCAGTCATCGAAGACCCCGGGCATTTCAATGACCTGGGCGCCGGATCCCAACGGCTGGGAAAGCTGTTGAGCGGTAACTTTTCCCTTGGGAAGAAGCACCACGGCGCTCACCTTGGATTTCGGCAGATAGCTCAGGTACAACGCTGCCGCTGCCGAGGTGTCACCGGTCGATGCACAGATCCCGAGTACACTGTCGAGGTTCTTCACCCGTATGACATGGTTGAGAAAGCTGATGGCTGAAGCCATACCGCGATCCTTGAAGCTGGCAGAGGGATTGAGGCCGTCGTTCTTCACAAGGAACGGGGTTCCGACCCATGAGGAGAGTTCGCTGTTGGTTTTCACGATGGGTGTCTGCCCCTCACCGAGATAGATGATATCCTCAAGGGGAATGATGGGCAGTATCAGTTCATGGAACCTGAATACCCCGAGCATTTCCAGAATGTTCGAAGCCTTCCTCGCATCAAAGATCTCCCGCCATTTCTGCCCGGGGATGTTTTTCAGATCATCAAAGCGGGTATTCTCTATGGTGAGGAGCGCCTTACACTCAGGACAGGTATAGATGAAGTCATAGATGTCATACTGCAGGCCACACCCGATGCAGGTGTAGACCAGGGATCCACTCATCTCAGGCAGGTACCCGTCAGACATCAAGACCTCGCTTCAGAACGTTCTTCCACTGTCTCCTCATCAGATTCAGCGAGATCCCCTGGTTTTTCGTGCAGTCTTCTTCCGCATGGGGCAGCAACTCTCTCATTCCCGATATAGTTCCTGAGGCTTGAAGGCTCCTCTTCTCTTTGTAACGAGGCATTCCTGTACTACCACAACTCATAAAGGCCGACAATCTATTATAGGCTCTTGACTTTTTCAACAGTTTTTTGGCACGCTAGGCCCCTGTTTCTCAGCAAAGCAGGAGAATGAGCAGAATCATGGATGTCATGACACGTATCGATATACCCCACGCAACAAAGAGATCAAGCGGCAAGGTGAGGGAAATCTTCGATACCGGTGGCGACGAGCTTGTCATCGTCACTACAGATAGAATATCCGCCTTCGATGTTGTTCTTCCAGATCCTATTCCTTCCAAGGGACACGTACTCAACCAGCTCTCGCTCTTCTGGTTCAACAAAACAGCCTCTCTTGTCACCAACCATGTTTTGAGCTCGAATGTGAGCGACTACCCCGAAGCATTCAGGGATGATCCGAAGCTCAGGGGAAGATCCATGCTGGTGAAAAAGGCTACAGCACTTCCCGTCGAGTGTATCGTTCGAGGGTATCTCTCCGGTTCCGGGTGGAAGGAATATTGTCAGAGTGGATCCCTCTCGGGTATTTCACTGCCCGGAGGACTCAGAGAATCGGACAGACTCCCCGAGCCGATCTTTACCCCAAGCACCAAGGCTGAAATCGGCCAGCATGACGAGAACATCGACATGAAAACGGCTGCGGATCTCGTCGGTGAGGATCTCATCGAGGAGGTGAGAGAGGTCTCGCTGAAAATCTATACCATGGCATCGGAATACGCCTTGGAAAAGGGGATCATCATTGCAGACACCAAGTTCGAGTTCGGCCTCATCAATGAGGACCTCGTCTTCATCGATGAGGCAATTACTCCTGACTCCTCTCGGTTCTGGCTGAAAAAAACCTATGTTCCAGGGGGCCCACAGGCAAGTTTTGACAAGCAGTTCGTCCGCGATTACCTGGAAACCCTTGACTGGGACAAGACACCTCCGGGGCCGACACTCCCGGAGGAGATTATTGCAAAGACCTCTGCAAAATATCTTGCTGCCTTTGAGATGCTAACGGGAACTGCCTTGAAAATGGGGTAAGAAAAAAGGAGAGGCCGGAGATACCGGGTGCCCAGCCCTGTACGGCTCTTTTGAGTTCATGTGCCTGTGCACTCTATGATCGGTTAGCCCTTTAAGAGATCTGGTCTTTCGTGTACTCCAGCTCTTCTCCTGGATACCCTATCGGCTGGACAGATATTTTCTTGAAACGAAGGACGCTCTTCTGAGGCGGCTGCGTACTCACCTCTTGACATCACGATACTGGTTCTGTTTCGAGAGGAGATCTTCCACCCAACCCCTGGCCATTCGAGAAACCCGGGTAACTGCTCTGGGATGGCCGGCAATCAGATCAACGAAATGTTTCAGCATACGGGCAGTTGCGCCCCACACAACACCACCTTTAATCTCGAGAAAGTAGATGTTCAAACTCCTGCCCATGAATGTCGAGTTCTCGGCCATCCAGACATCGTTGCGCAGCGAATACCGCAGGGAGACCTTCAGCAGGGTTTCTGCCTCGGAGTTTATCCTGAACTCGTAGGGATAGGGGACAGCCCCTACCACCGGGGTAATGTGATACCCCAGAATGGAGATGTGGTCGTCCAGCATGCCGAGCACTTCAACATCTTCGGGATCCAAAGCTATTTCTTCCTGAGCCTCCCTGAGTGCCGTCTGAATATGCGATCCGTCACATTCCTCAGCCCGACCGCCGGGAAAAGATATTTCACCCTTGTGGTGCTCCACATCCATGGAGCGCTTTGTGACGATAATCTGCGGCTCTCCTTTTTCCCAGATCAGGGGAATGAGAACAGCCGATTTCCTGAGATTTTCCGGGGGGAGGAACCGCCGATCTCTCTCGTGAAGCAGGGTTCGGATACGGGTTTTCATGCCTGTCTCATCCGCGAGAAGTTCATGGAGCGATCCATTGTCCATACCCTCTCTCCTACCACAGGTGCGCTCTCATGAACAAGCTTGACCACCCGCCGAAATACTGTATATGATTCCCTCATGAAAATAAACCGGGCCATCACCAAGTACCTCGTCCTCATCAGCGACCTGATCGATGATGTGGAGACGCTCCTTGACGGCGAGATCGAAGAAGAACAAACGCTGTTCTGGAGGGAAAAGGCCGAAACAACCCTTGCAAAGATTCTCGGTGAAAACCATATCTATGTGAAAGAATTCTCATCCATCGATTTCTCCGTCTCGTTCAGTGAGAATCTGGAAGACCTCCTCGCCGAGGATATCTACCGCCTTGCCCTCGAGGACGCCCGATCATACCTCATTTCTCTCATGGATGAACTCGAAAGTGAGCACAACAGCACACCGGGGCTCATGGACATGGAGAGCCTCTTCGCTGAAATGAATCGCTATGTGTCCGTGTATGTGGAAGACACCCGGATGAGAAGCAGCCTCCACCACCGGATCACCCGGCTGCGCAATGGCATGATGTCAGGCGATATCTCCAGCGATGAAGTGAAAAACCACATCAAGCATATCGGATACATGGATACAGGGCTGTTTGAGCGGATTATTCCCCTGCTCACGTGGTATTACATGCAGCGAATGGATGGGAACAGGGCAACAAACAACTAATCACCAGTACCTTCCGCTCTCCATTCATAACCCAGGAAAGGAGTAGACATGCCAAAGATCACCAGAGCGCTGATCAGCGTAACTGACAAGGCGGGCCTGGCAGAATTTGCCCGGAAGCTCGCTTCCTTCGGTGTCGAGATCATCTCCACCGGAGGAACGGCAAAACTGCTCGTGGAGAACGCTGTCCCGGTCAGAGATATCTCCGACTACACAGGGTTTCCAGAGATGATGGACGGAAGGCTCAAGACCCTGCACCCGAAGGTGCATGGGGGCATGCTCGCTATCAGAGACAATTCCGAGCACATCACAGCCATGGCGCAGCATGGGATCAGTCCCATCGACATGCTCGTGGTAAACCTTTACGAGTTTGAGAAAACCGTTGCCAGGGGCGCCACCCTCGAAGAAGCCATTGAGAATATCGATATCGGGGGACCTGCCATGGTGCGTGCCGCCTCCAAGAACTACCGATACGTCACCGTGGTGACCGATCCGAAGGAATATCCGTTAATTATCGATGAGATGCAGCAGACAGGAGGTTCGGTGAGCGAGAAGACGAATTTCGAGCTCGCCCGCAATGCATTCTCCCTCACAGCCCGCTATGATGCGGCCATCTCGAACTACCTCCAGGGCATTGACGTGGAGGAGGGAGAATTTCCCCTCACCTACACCATGCAGTACACACGCAGACAGATCATGCGTTACGGAGAGAACCCCCATCAGAAGGCAGCATTCTACAGCGACCTGAACGTCGAGCAGCCATCCATCTCCAATGCTCAGCAGCTCTGGGGCAAGGAACTCTCCTACAACAACATCATGGATTCCGATGCCGCCCTCGACCTGATAATGGAGTTTGAGAAACCCGCCTGTGTGATCCTCAAACACTCCAACCCGTGCGGAGCGGCTCAAGCCCAATCACTGTCCGATGCATACAGAAAGGCTTTCTCTGTGGATTCCGTGTCCGCCTTCGGTGGCATCGTCGGCCTCAATCGCGTAGTCGATGCGGAGACAGCGCGTGCCATCAGCGGGGTCTTCACCGAGGTCATCGTCGCCCCGGAGTATTCACAGGAAGCCCTCGATATCCTCAAACAGAAAAAGAACATCCGCCTGCTCAGAGTCCCTGGCATCACCCTGGGATCACTGGCCAAGAAACAGCTCCTGTTCAGTCGAAGAATCACGGGAGGCATCCTGCTCCAGGACAGGGATCTCGGAGATATCCGTCTCGAAGACGCCCAGGTGGTCACAAAGAGAAAACCGACTCCCGATGAGATGGAAGCCCTGAAATTTGCCTGGAAAGTGGTCAAGTATGTAAAGTCCAACGCCGTGGTCTACGCAACCAAGGATCAGCTCATCGGTGTGGGTGCAGGACAGATGAGCCGCGTGGATTCATCCCGGCTCGCCATAATCAAAGCAGGCAACGCACAACTGTCCACCAGAGGAACGGTGGTGGCATCAGATGCATTCTTTCCCTTTCGAGACGGTATCGACGAGGCTGCACAGGCAGGGGCGACGGCCGTGGTCCAGCCCGGCGGTTCGGTGAGGGATGCTGAAGTGATCGATGCGGCAAACGAACACGACATGGCCATGATCTTCACCGGCATGCGCCACTTCAGGCACTAGGAGCGTCCCCGTGAAGGTGCTGCTTGTCGGGTCAGGAGGACGTGAACACACCCTGTGCTGGAAAATTGCACAGAGCAGCCTCGTGGACGAGATCTTCTGTGCCCCGGGTAATGGGGGTATCGCCCAGGAGGCCATCTGCATCGATATCGCCTCGGAGGATATCGGTTCCCTGATGAGGTTCGCCAAGGACAATGCCATTGACTGCACTGTCGTCGGGCCGGAAGCCCCCCTGGTGGCCGGGCTCGTGGATGCCTTCCGTGCCGAAGGACTGCCTGTCTTTGGCCCGGAAAAAAATGCAGCACTCCTGGAAGGGTCAAAGATCTTCGCAAAGGAGGTTCTGCGTGACTGCTCCATCCCCACGGCCAGGTTCGGTACCTTTACCGGGATAGCGCACGCAAAGGACTTCATCCGCAATGCTGACTTTGATCTCGTGGTCAAAGCCGATGGACTTGCCGCAGGCAAGGGAGTCATCGTCACGTCCAGCAAGGATGAAGCCTTCGATGCTGTAGAGACCATCCTGCTGAAAAAGGAATTCGGGAGTTCCGGTGAGTCGGTCGTTATCGAGGAGCGGCTCCGCGGTGAAGAGGCCTCCTTCATCGCTATCTGCGATGGAGAGCACATCATCCCGCTCGCCTCTTCTCAGGATCACAAGCCCATCTTCGACAACGACAAAGGCCCCAACACCGGTGGCATGGGCGCATACTCACCGGCTCCGATTGTGGACAGCACCATCTGGGGCAAGGTTATGGACGAAATTCTCTATCCGCTGGTCGCAGGGCTCAGGGCCAAGGGCATCACGTATCGCGGTGTGCTCTATGCAGGTCTCATGATCGTGGACTCGACACCGTCGGTCCTGGAATTCAACGTACGCATGGGAGATCCCGAGACACAGCCTTTGCTCATGAGGCTCTCCAGCGACATCGTGCCTGTTCTGATAACGGTCGCCCAGGGAGGAAGCATCAGGAATATAGAGCTTTCCTGGGAAACTGGTCCAAGTGTCTGCGTAGTCATGGCTTCAGGCGGGTATCCGGGTTCATATGAAAAGGGCAAGAAGATCACTGGGATCGAACATGCGGACGCTCTCGAGGGCGTGAAGGTTTTCCACGCAGGGACAAGGCTTGAGGGGTCCTCGTTCTTCACATCGGGAGGGAGAGTTCTTGGAGTCACGGCCCTCGGTCAAGATCTGCCTGCAACTATTGAAAAGGCGTACCAGGCGGTCTCCCTCATTTCATTCGACAGTGCTTTCTACCGCAACGACATCGGGTTCAAGGCACTAAAGAGGTTCGCATGAAAATCGCTATCATCATGGGAAGCAAGTCCGATCTCACGGTCATGGAAGAAAGCGCCGCTGTATTGAAGCAATTCGGTCTCGCCTGCGAGATGCGGATCCTCTCGGCCCACAGGACACCTGAAGAGGTCATCGCCTTCAGCAGCCGGGCCAGGGATGAAGGTTACTCAGCCATCATCGCGGGCGCCGGCATGGCTGCCCACCTTGCCGGGGTAATCGCCGCCCACACCACGCTGCCGGTCATTGGTGTCCCCATTGCATCGTCATCTCTGGGGGGGCTCGATGCCCTGCTCGCCATGGTACAGATGCCTCCGGGAATCCCGGTGGCCACCATGGGAATCGGCAGGGCAGGGGCGAAGAACGCAGCCCTGCTTGCTGTCGAGATCCTCGCGCTGACCGATGAAACCCTGAAGCGAAGGCTCGTTCAGTACAGGACCGACATGAAGAAGTCCGTGCTGGAAGAGGATGACGGCATCAAGAACTTCTAGGATGCTCATTTCCAAAGACCCCTCTGCCATCACCTCTCTCCTGAAGACAACACCAGCGGCAGTGGTTGCATATCCAACGGAGACCTTCTACGGCCTGGGAGCACTCATCTCCGACGAAAACGCCGTCAATCGAATTGTTGAGATCAAAGGACGGGACGCCACCAAGGGCATGATCATCCTGGCTTCAAGTATGGACATGGTACGATCCCTTTGCCATCTCGATGAAAAACGGGAGATGCTCCTGGAGACGTTCTGGCCCGGGCCGTTGAGTGCTGTGCTTCCTGCCGATGAAAACCTTTCTCCCCTGCTTGCACCCGGGAACAGAATCGCGGTTCGCATCTCACCGCACCCCCTGGCCTTGAAGCTCGTCGAAGAGGTGGGCCCCGTTACCTCCACATCTGCAAACATCTCAGGAAAAAGCCCTGCTCAGTGTGTAGACGATATTCTCTCCCAGGGTCTCGATCTCGATGGCATCCTGGATGGAGGCACAACATCAGGGGCCAATCCTTCCACGCTCATCGACCTCATCTGCTGGCCGCCGGCGTGTCTGAGGGAGGGGGCAACCCCCTTTCAGAGAATTCTGGATATCTCATCGAGGATCACTCCACCGGATTTTCGGCTCACAGACTGAGGGCCCCTGTTCCTGCGGATCGAGCACCTGTTTCGGCTTTCTCGGGGAAGACTTCCGGCAGCCATCGAATTCCTTTTTGCACGTGGTATCTGATACCGGAGACACCAAGGCTCTATTCGCCGATGATCTTTACGAGGACCCTTTTTCTCCTCCTGCCGTCGAACTCGCCGTAGAAGATCTGTTCCCAGGGTCCGAAATCAAGTCTTCCGTCTGTGACGGCGACGACCACTTCCCTGCCCATGATCTGCCGTTTCATGTGCCCGTCGGCATTATCCTCTCCCACGTTGTGGCGATACTGCGTCACAGGCCCGTGGGGAGCAAGATTTTCCAGCCACACCTCGAAGTCGTGGTGCAGGCCGGTCTCGTCGTCGTTGATAAACACACTTGCCGTGATGTGCATGGCATTGACCAGAACGAGCCCCTCCCTGACATCGCTCTCTTGCAGGCACTGCTGGACCTGGGGGGTGATATTGATGAATTCAACACGTTTGTCCGTATTGAACCAGAGCTCCTTGCGGTACGCTTTCATGATTCACCTCCTCTTTGATGGGAAAGGATATCATCATACCCCATATCACACAGTCATGTCAGGTTCAGATCGCGAAGGGTGCTTTTTTCTCGGGGATCTCATGACCCGGATTTTGTCCGAATGAGTTCCACACACCACGAAGATACCCTGTTCGCCGAGGACGTGAGCACTCCCCTGTTCTGGTACACATCAGGGGAGACCTTCCTGAGATACTCGGTGCCGACATAGGTTCCATCGGGGGAGTGATAGACAGAAAGGATTGAGTCGTCCACCAGGGTAAACGTTCCCGAAAGCTCTCCCAGGACAGGGTTCACAGATTTCCACTGCGTAATGTCGCTTCCCTCGTGGAATGGGACGATTTCGTAGATGGAGGATAGTTCGACAGGGGGAAATGCAAGCACCCTCATGTATCCCTCATGCATCCACTGATCTTCAGCGTGCGTGGTGGTCACCTGACCCTCAACAGGATTTCTCACGCCGTCATTGTCAACCAGAAACCCCCTGGCACTCCAGGTACCTTCTTCAAGCAGGAACGTGTGTGTCATTCAACCCTCTCTCGTCGTTCTCCGTTCGGTGTGTTCTCTTACCCTATCGTCCCATTCATGAAAATCTTCATCTGACTGCGGGGCAAAGACGACACCCTGTTGTCCAACACCATGCGCTCGAGAAGACCATGGTTAAGGATCTTACCAGCGAACCGACCAGAGCTTCCAGCAGGAATCCTTCCCTCCCGAAAAGATCTCCCCGATGCATGGTGACTCCAGCACGATCGCAGTTCCGGACTGCCTCCGCTCTTGTCGATTCTTGAAAAATAGTGTAGGAACAGACGAATTTTAACGCAGGAATAACCCATCCCAGGGCAGGCGGGAGATCAAAAGGAGAGCGGTTCAATGGAAAAAAAGAAGAAGGTTCTCGTTATCATGGGAAGTCCCCGGAAAAAAGGAAACAGCGCTATCCTGGCACAGAAGATCGCCAGGGGCGCCAAATCGGCCGGGGCGACGGTGGAAACGCTCTACCTCCATGGGATGAACATCGAGTTCTGCACCTCGTGCTTCAAGTGCCAGAAGCATGGGAGCAAGGGGTGCGTAATTCACGACGACATGCAGCAGATCTACCAGGCCATGCTGGAGGCGGATGCCTGGATCATCGCGAGTCCGGTCTACTGGTTTTCCATGTCCGCCCAGATCAAGGCCTGGATGGACCGCTGCCTCGCCTTCACGACCTATGCGAAGGATTCCTTCGTGGGAAAGCGGATCGCCATTGCCATGAGCTACGGCGGGGACGACCCCTTCGATTCAGGGTGCGTCAATGCCCTGCGCACCTTCCAGGACGCCTACGGGTATGTGGGAGCAAAGATCGTGGGCATGGTCTACGGCAGCGCCATGAAGGCCGGCGAGATCAGGCTGAAAGAATCCCTCATGCAGTCCGCTGAAGACCTTGGCAAAAAGCTGGTCGGCGAAGAGGTGTGAACTCCGGATTCCGGCACCCTGTGTACGAGAATGTTTCCCCACCAGTCTCCCGGTTTCTACAGTCTCGGGGTGAACTTGGGCAGACTGATCTCAGGTGTGACATCCTCCCAGAATACCTGGACAGGCATCTCACAGTACACGTCTGACGGGGGGCCCCCACGATGTTTGTCAGCATTCTCGGTCCCTCGTCCAGTTCCACCACGGCGACAACGTAGGGAATCTCACCCAGGAAACCCGGGTAATATGCCACGTGGTAGATCGCATAGGTGTAGATTTTTCCGGTTCCCCCTGCAGCAATCCACGTCAGCTCCCGGGCGTGACACTGTGGACAGAGCACCGAGGGGGGAAACCGGACATGCCCGCACGTACTGCATTGCTGGAACCTGAGTTCATGGGTTCTGCACCCCTCCCAGAAGCGTTCAGTATCGGCATTCACCTTGGGCAGGGGTTTTTCGTATGCCATGGTTACCCCCTTCCCAGGATGCAGCAGGAATGAGCCTGCAAGGTCACTTCCACCGTGTAGGTGAAGCAGTCGTAAATCTGACACGCATCCACATCATCCGTTGAAATACCTGCCATGGAGAAGGCCACTTCTCCCGCTTTTCGTGCACCTGTGAACCCGGTCATACTCATCGATTAAGTCACGTGCGCAGCGGGATTGTGCTGCCCGAGCCCCAGAATCACTGCAGGGGGATGTCTGAGATCCCTCGCCCGTTCAAAGGGTGGTGACGACAATGGCCCTGCCGCCATCGGTAATCAGGCAGTTGTCAGGCAATCGCAGGGGCTCCACCACGTACCTTGATGAAAGGTAGCCCTCAAAGGTCATGGGTTTTTCATACATCATGGCATCAGGATTCAGGTTTGCCCATTCACGCTGACCCACCGCGATGTGTTTCCAGGTCTCGGGGCCTGTCCCATACACGTGCATGGCCCTCCGGGCTGCCAGGGCATACCCCCCGGTGGCCCCGAAGTGTCCGAAGACCGCATCGTCGCCCGAGAATTCGGTGAGCATGGTAAGCATGCTGTCGCTGGAGAGGGCATTGTGCCCGTAGGAGATGAGAACATTTCCGCACAACCCTGCTTCGAGCACGCCGACCGCGTGCTGGAGGTGGCTGCGTGATCAGTTCGCGTCCTGGCTCAGGTATGCCGGCTCAATTCCCAGGTGCTGTGCCACGAGATACGGCGTGAGATCGTTTTCATTCGAAGCGGATGGAAAATGCCGGTAGCAGATGAGCCCGTCGATGTCTTTCTTTGTGAGGCCTGCATCGGTGATGGCATTGGCACAGACCTCCAAGTGAAAGCTCAGGGATGTCCTGCCCGGAACCCTCCCCTGCGGGGTGTACCCCACACCCACAATGGCACACTGAGGGTTTCGTTTCATTGCCCTCTCCTTTTTCAACCCCGAAGGGAGCTAGGATATTCGGGCAAGAAGATCACGTACGCTCGGCTGATACTGAAAATCAGCTGTCCTGCTTGCCGCGACCGACGAACCCGTTCATGGCCCTGGAACCTCCTACCAGGCGCAGGGACCAGTCCAGTAAAGCCGTGGGGAGAAGCTTGAGAACCAGCATGCCCTTCACCCCCAGGTAGGGCAGGTAGAGGTAGGGCTTGTCTTTCTTGACTGCTTCAACCACCTTTTGCCCCACGTACTCGGCCTTGAGGATGGGGTTGAACCACAGCGGCTTGAACCCTTCGAACATGCCGGTGTTGATGGTGTAGGGACACACCACAGTCACCTTCACATTTTTCGCCCCTGCCTGGTACAGCTCCCGCCTGAGGGATTCCGAAAAGCCGACTTCCGCAAACTTGCTGGCACCGTAGTCGGACATCTGGGTCATGCCGAGGAGCCCTCCCGATGAGGCAATGTTCACCAGGTGCCCGTCGTTGCGCTGAATCATGTCTGGAAGAAACTCCTTGGTAAAATAGACATGCCCCCAGAAATTGATGTCCATGGTGCGATGCATCTCGTCCAGGCTAAGGTCGACAAAGGATTTCCCGATGACGATGCCGGCGTTGTTCACCAGGATATCGATCTGGTTGAAATCCTTGCGGATTGCTTTCACTGTCTTGGCAACTGCGCTCCGCTTCGATATGTCACAGACATACGTACCTGTTTTCACCCCGAAAGCCTTCACCTCTTTCTCTACCGCTTCAAGGGCCTCGGGATTAATGTCGACCAGGGCCAGGTTGGCCTTGTTCCTGGCAAAATCGAGGGCCATGACCCTGCCTATGCCGCTGCCGGCTCCGGTAATGAGAACATTCTTGCCGTACAGGTATTTCATTCCTCAGTCCTCCTTTAGTTTGAAAACCGGTCAAACGACCAAAATCTCAAAAACAGTACACTATTGACCGGTCGTGAATCAACGCTAAATTCGTGCTTGCTCCCATCCACAACAGGTGCCGAGCAAGCATATTATTGTCTTATAATAAGATTTTCTGACAGGTTTTCATGATATCTCTTGACTTATTCACGCGCTCCAGTATTCTTACCTGTACAATTTGTAATGTCTCAACATGCCTGATGAAAAGGAGAGTGTAGCCATGATGGATTGCCCCTTGTTGCTCAGGAGTTTTCTCACAAGAACGGCCAGGTTTTTTCCTAAAAAGGAGATTGTTTCCATCTATCCCGACGAAGTGTTCCGGTATACGTATGGAGACTACTACAAGCGTGTCTGCCAGTTTGCCCATGCCTTGGAATCTCTGGGGGTCAAGCGGGGCGACAGGGTGGCGAGCATAGCCCTGAATACGCACCGCCACCTCGAGCTGTATTTCGGTGTTCCCTGCATGGGGGCTGTCCTGCATACCGCCAATTTCCGGCTGCCCCAGCACCACCTGGCCTACATCCTGAACCACGCGGAAGACAAGGTGGTCTTTGTGGATGAAGACCTGCTTCTGTTCCTCGAGGGACTGAAAGACCAGCTCACGACCGTGAAGCACTTCGTGGTGCTCTCACAGACCGGCAAGATGCCTGAGACCAGCCTGTCCCCGGTCTACCTCTACGACGATCTCATTGCCAAGTTCCCTCAGGAATATGACTTTCCCGATGATCTCGACGAGAAGAGCCCGGCACTCATGTGCTACACCTCGGCAACCACAGGCGACCCCAAGGGCGTGGTCTATACCCACAGGAGTATCTACCTCCACAGTTTTGCCGGGGCAGCGACCTTCGGCGTGTACGAGCAGGACTGCATGCTTCACATCGTTCCCATGTTCCACGCCAACGCCTGGGGCATGCCGTTTCTCGCCGTGGGCATGGGCATCAAGCAGATTCTCCCGGGCAGGGAAACCCTGAACATGGAGAAGATCTGCAGGGCTATCGCGGAAGAGAAGGTGACCGCAACCTGCGGGGTGCCGACCATCTGGCTCATGCTCTACAATTACCTGGAAAAAGGCGGGTGGCACGATTTCTCGACCCTCAGGGTCATAGCCAGCGGCGGATCTGCATGCCCCCGCTACCTCATGGAGGGATTGAACGAGAAATACAACTTCCCCATCCGGCAGGCCTATGGCGCAACGGAAACGTCCCCCCTTGCCTCTGCAGCGCTTGAAAAAAGCTACATGAAAGACTGGCCCATGGACAAGATCTACGATGCCCGCGCCAGCGCCGGGATACTGGCAATCGGCCTGGACATACGCATCGTGAACGACAAGGGCGAGGACGTGAAGATGGATGGCAAGGAGTGGGGTGAGATCTGGCTGCGAGGGCCCTGGATCGCGAGCGAGTACTACAAGGACCCCGAGCGATCGAAAGCTTCCTTTGAGGGCGGCTGGCTGCACATGGGAGATGTTGCCACCATCGATGAGGAGGGCTACATCCGGCTCGTGGACCGCACCAAGGATCTCGTCAAGAGCGGAGGCGAGTGGATCTCCTCCGTTGACCTGGAAAACATCATCATGTCACACCCCAAGGTCATGGAGGCAGCGGTCATCGGGATACCGGACCCCAAGTGGCAGGAAGTTCCCATGGCCTGTGTGGTCACCTCAACCGGCCAGGAACTGACCGAAGAAGAGTTGAATGATTTTCTCAAGGACAAGGTGAAGGCCTCGTACTGGATACCAAAAAAATATTGCTTCCTGAAAGAACTGCCCAAGACCAGCGTTGGAAAGTTCGACAAGCGTGGTCTCAGGGAACAGTTTGCCCAGGGAACGATAGCGTAACAGAGGCTCTATAACAAGCTCCGATCAGGGAATAACCCTCCATTTGCGGGGGCGTCTTCCCAGATCGGAGCTCTCGTCTCGAGCAGACAATCCGCAGGGTATCGGCTCGCCGGAAAGGACCACTGAGCGATTTCGTCTCCTGTCCCCATGCGGTTCAGGGGAACAGTTCCATCCCTGGAGAGACTATCCAGGGGCACAGCTGTCCAAAATAAATCCATATATTGATTTGGGACAAGATAAATCAATAAGTTAGGTTTGAGATAAGGGATATTTCATGACCTGGTTCTCCTTTTTTGTATCTTGCACGCCTGCTGT